>CAZFAR010000296.1:0-2548 GCA_964516825.1 uncultured Thermococci archaeon | reverse complement strand
GATGCAGAAACAGTCAGAGAAGTATTGTCGAAGGTGAGAAGCGGCATCTCTTCCATGAAGGTGAAGTCAGAGGTTAGAACTATCCCACGTCCTGGTTCCAAAGTAGTGAGGACCAGATCACTGACTCCATTGAGGTCTGTATCCACGTAAACACCGAACCGGATCAGCTGCATTTCCCCCCAGAGAAACTCGGACATCGTGTCACTGGCAGTGAAGATCTGAAAATAGTAGTAGGGATCTTCCCGCTCAAGATCTACCCTGATGATGTCCAGTGCAGAAGGGATTGCATCGAAGCTCTGGTAAACCACATCAAAATGCTCTTCAAAGAGAGGGTTATCCAGGATAAAATCATGGAGTGGATCTTCTACAGTAGAGACGAGTGGCGGTCCATCCAGAAGTTCCCCTGATTCTGCAACCTTTGTGATACAGGATTCTGGAGATTCCTGCTGGATGCATCCCATGAAGAGGCATGAGAGCACCAGAATGGTAAGAACTTCCTGTTTCATTACAATACCTCCTTTTCATTACTTGTTCTGAGCCATTTCCAATTCCTGTGAACATCTCTAATCGAAGATGGCATGACAATTTCTAACACTTCTTAGCCTTGTCTCCTGTATTCTCTATGCCTTCGTTCTTTTTATATTTTTCGGTATGAGTATGAGGTATGAGACATGAAGTGCGAGCGAGATGTACGGAACTGTCAAATCTCTGAGTGTTTTCTGTTACACGTGTAACAGATTCTTGAGAACTACTTATGCTGCCATTGAGAAATTCCTGCAAAAAGGAGGAAACACACAAGAATTCCTGGAATCACAGGGTCGGGTCCCCATCCCAAAATTCTCCACAAAATAGTTGTACCACCGCCTCCAACACAGGAATAGAAAGCAGCATCTCTTGTGCCCTTTCCTCCCACGAAACAACTCATTACGGGTATGAATAATCCTGCTGCGTACACGGAAGAAGAAAACAAAATAGAATCCATGATAGACTCGAAATAGAAACACAATCCTACAGAAACTACCCCAGATATTAGTGTAAAGATTCTCGCCAGCTGTAACTGTTTCTGAGAAAACCCAAAAAAATCATGGCACAAGGTACCTGCAGCCACAACCAGGAGCGAATCTGCTGTAGACATGATCACTGCCATCAAAGTGACTATCAGAAATGCACCAAAGATTCCAGGAAACATATCCACGAACAAGTGTGGAAGTGCCAGATCAGTCTCTACAGAGCCCTGGAAGTACACAAAGGCAGAACCCCCCAGTATAACTGCAGACAGAGTGAGAAAGACGTCCCACAATCCTGCAATTCCCATTGATAGGCGGGCAGTGCGTTCAGTTCTTGCAGCATACATTCTCTGGTAGATTTCAGGAGCAATGAAATTGGAGGCAAAGATGATGATGAACCAGGCTGCAATTGTATCAAAGGATGCATACGCAAAGATGTTGAGATGATCGGGATCTAGAGAGAAGATCTCCTGATGGAGATGGGTCCATCCTCCCATTCTATGAAGAGTGAGAGGAACTGCCAGTATCAATCCACAGGCCAACCAGAGGAACTGGAAGAGGTCAGTGACAGCTACAGCCCACAGTCCTCCTAGAAAACAGTAGGAAATTATGATTACAGCTGTTAATAATAATGCATGGTGAAAATCCCATTCCAGAACTGCAGACATTATGTGTGCTCCTCCCAGTAATTCTCCTGCCACAATGCCCACGCAGTAGATAGCAATGAGAAGGGCTCCCACGTTTTTCGTTCTCTTATCATAATACTTCTCCAGTATGTCAGGGACAGTCAGGAAAGATAGTTTCTGCAGTTTTTTTGAAAGTGTCAAAGCTATCAGCAACAGAGAAGTGGTAGTAGCTACTGCAATCCACAGCATAGAGTAGCCAGCTTCACAGATCCATCCTGAGTATCCCATGATAGCGGCAGCCCCCGTCCAGGTAGCCATCAGGGTTGCTGCCGTTAGGGGAAGATTTAACTTCCGTCCTGCTACAAGAAAATCTTCCAAATCTTTCAGTTTCTTAGAGAAATAGAGCCCGATGACCATGAGAAAAAGGAGATAACCTGTGAAAAGGTATGTGAATGCATTCATTGATCTTCACCACATTCACTCCGTACCACGAGAAAGAACAGGAACACAGCTGAGAGAATGTAGAGTATTAACAGGACAAGGTAGTTCTCCATGCAGATGGTTGGCTCAGGAAGTTAAAAGGTTATTCCCTCAAAGAATGTCTATTCGTGTCGATGTTGCTTTCTTCTCCCTACCATCTTCTCCACCCTCTCGTCAATATTTTAGCTACCTCTAGCATTGGAAGACGATGGATCCCACATTTATCATATTTCATCATCTCTGTAAATACATGATTCGTGAACTCCTCTTTCATGTCATTCACTCTCTGCCATTCTTTCTGTAGATCCACAGATATCTCCATTTATGCGAGTCATTGTGTTCACCTCGTACAAAATATTCGATCCACTGCATATAGATTCTTCCAGAATTCATGTCTGTTTCCTTCTTTTTTTGAAAAGGATGAACGCAGTAACT
>CAZFAR010000295.1:0-2645 GCA_964516825.1 uncultured Thermococci archaeon | reverse complement strand
CCCTTCTACTGGGTAGTACTAACCGCGCTACTGGCTGTACCATTGGCATGACTGGAGTAACAGGCTGAGCTGGGATCATTTCTGCTCCACATTTCATGCAGAATCGTGCAGCCAGTGGGTTCTTGTCATGACCACATTTTGGACACACTCCTGGTGGGACTAACACCGGCTTCTCTAGCTTTTCTATTACCTCCTTCTCCATTCCCGGCACCAGCAGTTGATTGCAGCACATACAAACAGATGCCCCATCTGGATTCATGACGCCACAATACTCACATCTTATTTCCCTAGATTCAGCCGGTCTGGGAGGCATTCTCTCCAGAGGCCAACCACACTGGTTGCAGAATAGCTTTTCCTGGGGATTCTCAGAACTGCAGTACGAACATTTCACACTATCGTCTCCCAGCTCTTGTCAAATCTGATTTGGATTCCTTCTTCTCTTCTTCACTCAATCCCTTTCGAGTTTTCCCGATAACGTCTCCAATCAATGCTGTTCTGTCTGTTATGTCCTCCAGTCTTACTGCATCAGGATCTCTCATTATAGTCTCCAACTGGCTTTCTGCCTGTCTGAGGGCTGTTTCATCACCAGATAATCCATCTTTTGCCATTATTTGAGTCTCAGTGACTGCAAACAATGTCCTGGAGTATGGATCAGTTTCAAATCCCCAGAACGATTCATCTCCCGTATAATGGACGATGATATCTTCCGTTCTTACCAGGATTCCACTTTGTATGGAAACCTGCAAAACCCTGTACTCACCTTCTGGCTTTGGAGGAACTGCAACCCGTGCGACAAAGGTCTGGTTCTCTCCTGTCCTGATGTCTCTTATAGGTATTCTGTACTCATTGTTACACTTTTTGATGTTTGTGATTCTGTGCACTTCCGGCCCTGACTTGTGGATGTCTGTCAATTCAACACCCTTGCTGACACTCATGATCAACTGCGGTTGAGAGAATGCTACTGTCTTCATATCGTCTAATTCCCGCGAGTATACATCAGGTATGTCATCAGGAGATGTGATGTGAAACCAGACTCCCCCACTATCCTCTGCAATTGCTGAAAGCAGATCTTCATTGTAATCTCTTCCTATGCCCAAGGCTGTCACAGATATACCCCTTTCCCTCATTTCCCGGGCCAGTGCCCTGTATGCTGATTCAGGTTTCCTATCTGTAGGCTGACCGTCTGAAAGAAGGATGATCCGCCGTACTGGCTCCTTTCCTGGAGCGTAATGAGTGTGAAGTGGCTTTTCCAGTTCCCGAAAAGCTGCTCTCAATCCTTCGTACATTTCTGTAGTATTCCCCGCACTGATCTCTCTTATCTTACTCTCAAACAGCGTTCTATCCGTTACATGCTGCCCTGGGATCACCACTTCCACTTCACTCTCAAAAGTGACGACTCCGCAGTAATCTCTACTGTCCAGCTGACCTATCAGATTGACAGCACCGTCTTGTGCATTATCCAGCTTCTTTCCCTTCATTGAGCCGCTCTTATCGATGAGGAGGCAGAGGTTCAGTGGCAAAGATCCAGTAGCAGCTCCAGCAGGCATTACTTCCACTTTCAAGAAGAGCTTTTGCCCCTTGTTTGCAGGGATATACATTCTGTTTAGAGTACATGCTAAATCAATACCACCAAGCATTTCATCACCTTTCTTATAATGGAGATGCAATATAAAAGTTTTGCCAATAAGGCTACAGAATCAAGAATGTAATACTCTGAAGAAATATAACATTCTTTTGTATACATATTCTAGAATTGTCCTTATTCTGATAATTGTTTTCTTGAAGCGAAAAAGGGAAATTATTCAAGTATGGGTACTTTGAAAGCTATGAGCACAAGCTTTTTAAGCATGCGCATGCCCATGGGCTTTTTAGAGAGGAAGATGAGATGTGCAGAACTGTGTGTCGAACCATTCACAGGGTTATTCCAACCCAGTCATCCATACTTTTGGAGGAAGGGATTGAAAAATCATATCGAATGTTCTGCAGTTTGATAGACTCTGGAGTTCCTGGACTTCTGATCTCCAGAAACCATCCTGAGAAACTCGCTAGAAAATATAGAATCCCAAAGATTCCAGTGGTTTGGCTGTCACGATCGAAAGCTGAGTATGCTCTGAGCCCCTGTGACTTTCTGGGTCTGAAAAATGCTGTCGAAGGCTTTCTTGAAAGAAATCAGAAATCTGTAATCATGCTGGATGGAATAGAGTATTTCATAGTACAGATTGGCTTCGACAGAACATGTGAATACCTGAAAGAATTCAAGAAAATCGTTGTTTCAAACGACTCCCTCCTGATCGTGCCGTTCTGTAGAGGCACAATAGATGAAGATGAGCTTGATCTATTGAGTACGATCATATCCTTACACTGAATCCATCTACAAGAGTCACGTTTTCTTGTCTTGACCTGCCAAACTTTCGTTCAATGCCATGTTCAGCTCTTGGAATCCTTGGGCTCTCTACAATGTGTACAAAGATTCTGTATGGATCTACCTTGTGCTGCCAGAATTCACTGTAATGATGGCAGTACATTCTTCCATTGGGATCTACCTCTGATTATATATAGATAGTTGTAAAGGTCATGATATATCGAATCTGAGGTATGTGAGACAGGAGGAACTGGATCAGCCAGAGCTGTTACACGTGTAACAT
>CAZFAR010000294.1:0-2671 GCA_964516825.1 uncultured Thermococci archaeon | reverse complement strand
TTATTGATTAATAATAGTATATAAATCTTTCGATTACAATCGTATCTTTTAGGCAGTGAAAGAGAGTGGGTGGTTAGTTTTTGCGAAATTTTCAATTTCGGTATGATAAATAGAGCATTCAGACTCGATTCTTTGTTACACGTGTAACATTCATAATCATCTTCCAAATCCTGTGTTCAATAGAGTATCAATTTTCCAATATTAAGAATTTCCGACAACATTCAAGAATGAAACCGAAATCTTTATATACTATCCTGCGCAGTTTCTTTCATGAAAGCGCAAAGAAGGGATTTACTTCCAGGTTGCTAATTTTCGTATCTACCTAGAGGAGACCTTCTTGCTCGATTTTAGGAGGAATTTCTATGAGTGAAGACTTAGGCATAACCATCAAAAAGGAAGAGAACTTCTCAGAGTGGTACAACCAGGTAGTACTAAAGGCAGAGCTTGCAGACTACTCCCCAGTGAAAGGCTGCATGGTAATCCGCCCCTACGGCTACGAAATCTGGGAGAAAATTCAAGCATTTCTGGACAGGAGAATCAAGGAAACAGGCCACAAGAACGTGTACTTTCCCTTATTTGTCCCGGAGAGCTTTTTCAAGAAAGAAGCAGAGCACGTGGCAGGGTTTGCTCCTGAAGTGGCATGGATTACCCAGGGTGGGGATACACCATTGGAAGAGAAACTGGCTGTCAGGCCCACTAGCGAGACTGTCATGTATGCAATGTATTCCAAATGGATCAGGAGCTGGAGAGATCTTCCCTTGCTGCTGAATCAGTGGTGCAACATTATCCGATGGGAAACGAAGATGACCAAGCTGTTCATGCGCACTCGGGAATTTCTCTGGCAGGAAGGTCATACAGCCCACGCAACAGAAGAAGAAGCAGAAGAAGAAGCATCGAAAATGCTGAACGTATACAAAGAGGTGTACGAGTACCTGCTGGCCACACCAGTAATAGCTGGACAGAAGACAGAGAGCGAAAAGTTCCCTGGTGCCCTACACACACTGACTCTGGAAGCCTTAATGCCTGATGGAAAAGTTACCCAGTGCGGAACAGCCCATAATCTAGGTCAGCACTTCTCTAAAGCCTTTGATATCACTTTTATTGACAGGGATGAACAAAGAAAATATGTGTGGCAGACTTCCTGGGGATTGTCTACCAGATCTGTGGCGATAACGGTGATGCTGCATGCAGATGACAGAGGGCTGGTATTACCTCCCAGGGTGGCGCCAGTTCATGTAGTGATCATCCCCATTGTATTTCAGGAGTCCAAAGAGGAGATCCTATCTTTTTCCAGAAAAATCAGGGATGTGTTGAGTGAGTATTCTGTCGTACTGGATGATCGTGAAGAGTACACAGCTGGCTGGAAGTTCAACCACTGGGAGGTCAAAGGTGCCCCAATCCGGATAGAGATTGGTCCTAGAGATTTGAAGGCTCAGCAGGTCATCATGGTGAGGAGAGATACTGGTGAAAAATTTGCAGTCCCAGCGAAAGATGTGGGAGAAAAGGTGAAGGAAATGCTGGATACAATACAGGAGAATCTGTTTCAGAAAGCTAGAAGGTTTCTGGAAGAGAACATTGTAGATGCTGAAAATTTCGAAGACTTGAAGAGGCTAATCGAGGAAAAAAAGATGGTGAGAGCTAACTGGTGTGGTTCTGAAGCATGTGAAGCAGTCATAAAGGAGGAAACTGGTGCATCTTCTTGCTGCATCCCCTTCAATGAGAAAACACATGGCAAATGTATCTACTGCAGGAAAGATGCTGAATTCGTCGTCTACTTTGCCAGACATTACTAGTTCTTTTTGTTTTTTCATTTGTTTTGCATTTCTTCGCTGAAACTGCTATTGATTCAACTTCTTTGCTGTTACACGTGTAACATGTGCCAATCAATTCCCATATGACATTTTTGCACATTCAAAATGAGTTACGAAACCTGTGAAGATCTGCACCAAACATGTTATATATAGCAATTCGAAGGATATCCATGTTTGGCGCTCAATCTGAGTATCGCCCTCTCAAGAAGGTGATCATGCACAGACCTTCAGATGAAGTTAACCTTGTCACAGACTCCAACAAAGGAGAATTCCTGTACAGAGAGACAGTCTCAAAGGAGAAAATGCAGAAAGAACACGATTCATATGTTCAATTTCTTGAGGAAGAGAATGTAGAAGTCATTACTGTAGAGAATAATTTGTTCCCCAATATGCTTTTCACCCGAGATGCAGCCTCAGTCACCAGAAAGGGAGCACTACTCATGCGCCCCAAATTTTCTGCACGATTCTTTGAGCCTTTATACCTTCAGAAGGTTTTTGAAGCCCTGCACATTCCTACCATTCAGATTATGAGAGGATGCTGTGAAGGAGGTGATCTGGTCTACTTAAATGAAGATACCCTCATGATAGGATTTGGACCGAGAACTGATTTTGATGGTCTTCTCCAGATAAAGGAACTTCTTCTGGGAAAAACAGTGAAAGAGATCATTGCTGTTCCTTTACCTAACACGCGGGTTCACCTGGATGGAGCCTTAATGATTCTTGGGCATGACCTGGCTGTCATGCATTCTGGATCACTGCTCTTTCCTGCCAGACTTTTGAGAGACGAGGAGTTCATTTCAATTTCAGAATTCTTGAGAAATGAGGGATTTGATCTGATCGATGTAACAGATGAAGAAGTC
>CAZFAR010000293.1:0-2719 GCA_964516825.1 uncultured Thermococci archaeon | reverse complement strand
GACTGTTGGACCTAATTGGTATACATGTCCTTTTTTTTCCTCACTTGATCCCAGGATGATGAGTAATCCTGCAAAAACCATGTTTTCCAAAGTATTTCTAACCGCTTTCCTTTTGTTTCCTCTCATTCCAAATTCTTTTTGAAGATAACGAGTAATTTTCCCAGAAGATATGCCAGACTTGCTGTGATTCCTCACCTGATCCAGAATTATCTGAGTCCGAAATTCATTGGTGAATTCATCCTTAAGAGTTTTCAGATCAATGAATTGCTGAAATGGAAGATTCTCCAGGAGCTTTTTGCCACCAGATGCGAGAGTATATCTTTCGGATTTCTCTATTGTCAGGTACCTTTCGTCTCTGTACTTGCTCATTTCTAGTATTCGTAGAGATGTGTAAACGAGCGAGGAGGGCCATCTCACATGAGGATACCGATTGCTGACTGCGATTTCAATTTGGCCAGGATTGATTTGGCTATCAAGAATTCTCAGAATGGCTAGTTTTCGATACCAGGAGGGAAACTCATGCTCAAGTTCTTCAAGACGAGAGTCAATTCGTGAAGGGTTATTCTCAATCTGCGTTTTTGTATCAGTCCTCAGTTCCAGTCTTGTTTCTGGTTCGATCTCTTTCTTGACACCCACATTTTGGAGAAACCTGAAGAACACTAGAGTATCAATATCACTGAGAATCTCTATAGGATCGTCCAGTTCAGAAGTTTTTTCAAGAATCTCCTGATAGCTCAACGACTTTTTCTCAAAGAAAATATCCAGAATTTTCTTCCTTCTTTCTGAAATCTGCATGATACCACCTTCATATATGAAAGTAATATTGTGAATTTATATATAACTCTTTTTGTCTGGATCAGATTCTGCCCCTTGTTACACATGTAACATTCAATTGCCTTACAGCCCAAAAGTCTAAAAGAAAATATTTATATTCTCACAGAACAGTAGGGCCCATGAAAAAGCTAATAGCATATTGTGGATTGATCTGCACCGAGTGTCCTGCCTATCTGGCAACCCAGAAGAATAGCGATGCAGAAAGGAAAAAAGTCGCCGAAGCATGGTCAGAAGAGTTTGATACAGATATATCCTATGAAGATATTAACTGCGATGGCTGCATAAATGATGAAAGAGTTTTCCAACACTGCAATGTGTGCGAGATACGGGCATGTGGAAAAGAAAGAGATGTACTCAACTGCGCTTTCTGCAGTGACTATGCATGTGAAAAACTGATCAAGTTCTTTGAAATGGTTCCTGACGCAAAACAGGTTCTTGACAGTGTAAAAGTATGAGTTCAATCACAAGGCTGGAATAAAGGGAGAAGGTTCTAATCACTCTAATCCTTTCAAAATAATGCTTCATGAATGCTGTACAGATCTCATTTCTGCTCCTGCAATCAATTGCCTCATCTCTGTAGTTAAGTCACTGGAACCAAATATGGATCAACTAATACATTTTCCTTCAAAAAGTGGTATCAATGCTTTTGCAGATAGTCATCTCAGAGCATCGAAGCACAAATCTTTTAAACACCTATCAAAACTGGAAGCAGGTGTTTACAATGGACTGGGAATCTAAGTATGCAGAAAGGGCCAAGGCCATGAGGGCATCTGAAATCAGGGAGTTGCTCAAGCTCACCCAGCAGCCTGACATCATCTCCTTTGCAGGAGGTCTTCCGAGTCCCCAATCATTTCCTACTGAAGACATTGCAGAAGTTACCCATCTCGTCATGGCAACTGATGCTGAAAGTGCTCTGCAGTATGGAACAACTGAAGGGCTTGATGGGCTGCGGCAGTATTGTGCTCTCCGATCCAAAGAAGAAGGAATTGATGCTTCCATTGATAATGTGGTTATCATCAGCGGATCCCAACAGGGTCTGGATATTACCTCAAAGATCCTTCTAGACCGCGGGGATAAGGTCATCGTGGAAGCTCCCAGCTACTTGGGTGGTCTGGGGGCTATAAGAGCGTATGAGCCTGATCTAATCTCTGTCAAGATGGATGATGATGGGCTGATCATCGAGGAGCTGGAGGAAATTCTCAGGAAGATGGGAAAGCCACCGAAGCTACTGTATACAGTTCCTACTTTCCAGAATCCAGCAGGAGTCACTCTACCAGAAAAAAGAAGAAAGAAGCTGGTGGATCTGGCCTCTGAGTATGATTTTGTCATCATGGAGGACAATCCCTACGGAGATTTACGTTATTCTGGAGAACCAGTAAGAGCTGTGAAAGCATTTGATGGCGAAGGAAGGGTTGTCTACCTGTCAACGTTCTCAAAGATCTTTTCTCCAGGGATGCGGCTGGCCTGGATTATTGGCGACGAGAAATTCATTCGGGAATTCGTTGTTGCAAAGCAGAGCACAGATCTGTGTACCAATTCCTTTGTACAGAGAATACTCTACGAATACTGCAGGAGAGACTTATTCACTGATCACATCAAGAAGATCAGAGCAATGTACAAGGAAAAGAGAGATGTAATGCTTAAGAGTATGGAAAAGTACTTCCCTGAGGGATGCTCCTGGACCAAGCCTGATGGTGGACTATTTCTGTGGGCACGGGTACCAGAGTACATCAATACCAAGGACATGATTGGAGAAGCTATCAAGGAACGGGTAGCCTACGTGCATGGAGCTGCCTTCTTTGTCGATGGATCAGGTACCAATACGATGCGGCTGTCGTTCTCCCACCCACCAAATGACAAGATTGAGGAAGGTATCAAGAGATTG
>CAZFAR010000292.1:0-2734 GCA_964516825.1 uncultured Thermococci archaeon | reverse complement strand
TAGCCTTCGCCTTGGAGGATAATGATATCATAAAGCAGTCTTTCCAGTTCCTCTGCCATCTTGAATCTCGCTGAGATAGATATCAAAAAAAGTAAACTGCCTAAACATATGCTACAGAGACTATAGCGAAAGGGAAAATCCAATAACTGGGTTATGTGCAAGACATGTTACACGTGTAACGTAACATGCGCCTGGTATGCATTTCTGAAAAACCTTTTTAAGGAGTTGACCAAAGTAAAGGCGTGGTACCATGATTGATGAGGAAACTATCAAGAATACTGTGGTGGAATTGCTGAGGAGAGCAGTCACCAAGCTTCCCCCGGATATTGAGGATGTTCTGAAGGCTGCCTACCAGAAAGAGACTTCAGAAGCAGCCAAAATGCAGTTCAAGGCGATTCTGGATAATATCAAACTCGCAGAAGAGACAGATACACCCATGTGCCAGGATACTGGTGTACACATCTTCTACATCACTCTGGGAAAGGTGAAGACGGGTAATATCGAAAAAGCTATCAGAGAGGGTGTGAGAGAAGCTACTGAGAACGTGCCCTTAAGACCCAATGCAGTTCACCCCTTGACCAGGAAAAATCCTGGAACCAATCTGGGAGAGAAAATGCCGTACATCAGTTACGCACTATCTGATGCAGACTACATAGAAATCCACGTCATGCCAAAGGGTGCAGGATCTGAAAACATGTCAAAACTGGCAATGCTGAACCCTGTCCAGGGTGTCAAGGGAATAAAGCAGTTCTGTCTCGATACTCTGGTGAGTGCGGGATCAAAGCCGTGTCCCCCCGTTATTATGGGTGTGGGCATTGGCGGATCAGCAGATATTTCCATGAAACTTGCCAAGCAGGCATTGTTGAGGCCAGTGAACAAGAGACATCCAGATAAAGAGATTGCCGGATTGGAGGAGGAGCTCCTGGAAGCCTTGAATGAGATCGGAATTGGCCCTATGGGATTGGGAGGAGAGACCACTGTTCTGGGAGTGAATATTGAATATGCGTACTGTCACACTGCATCTCATCCTGTGGCTGTAAATATACAGTGCTGGGCTGCCAGAAGAGCTTCAGCACGGATTTACGAAGATAGGGTGGAATACGGGTGGTTCTAATGAAGACGTTGATGATACCCCTGAAAGAGGAAGAAATCCGGAAATTGAAGCTGGGAGAGACGATCTACCTAACTGGGGAGCTCTACACTGCACGAGATGAAGCACACATGAGAGCTTTAGAGTATCTGGAAGAAGGGAAAAAGCTTCCTGTCAATTTTCGGGATAAGGCTGTCTTCCATTGTGGACCAATTGTACGGAAGCTGAACAGTGAATGGGAATTGGTGGCAGCAGGTCCCACCACGAGCACGAGAATGAACACATTAGAACCTGAATTCATTGAGAAGCTCGGTCCCCGGGCAATCATTGGCAAGGGCGGCATGGGGAAGGAAACTCTCAAGACTATGGAGAAGTATGGGTGTGTGTATTTGGCGATTACAGGAGGAGCTGCTGTACTGGCAGCCAAAGGGATCAAGAGAGTGAAAGGTGTAGAATGGCTGGACCTGGGAATGCCTGAAGCTTTGTGGATACTGGAAGGGGAAAACTTTGGGCCCCTTATTGTGGCTATGGATGCGCACGGTAACAGTTTGTTCGAGCAGTTGGAAGCCAAGGTCAAAGAGAATGTGGAAAAGATCAAGAAGAAGCTGGGATTATCCTAAGATTCCTGTTTCTTTTTCTTAGTTCTTTACAGTCTGACTCATTTTCTCTCTTTTTCTTACTTTGCGAGGGAGAAAAAGGAGTGTGTTTGATGTTAAGGTACAGGTTCCCACACCTGTGCTTTAGGATTCCAGTATTCTACTACTCCTTCAACTCTCCTCCAGCTTCCCTTTCTGATATTTCCTTTTTCATCGAGGTAGTCCATCCTGTGCGGTATTCCAATTTCATCATAGAATTCCACCTTCTTGGGCATCCCATTCTTATGCACTTCTGTGACTTCTTCCCAGACAGGTATCGATTCTCCCCTATACACTGGCATCATGACAGGTTCTTTCAAATAGAGGACTTTGTGTTCAATGTCTAGTATTCCTCTGAGGATCCTGTCTCCAACCCAGAATCTTGCGCTAGCTGTCTTATCAGAGAATCCTCGGTTCAGTCGATCATAGGTGGGTGTAGGTCGTAATAGAATGTCAATCTTATCTGCTTTTCTTCTGGAACTGAGAGGAAATAACTCCTCGGCCAGTTTCTTAGCTTCTTCAAGTTGTTTCCGTGTGCGATGACCTCCGTAGATATTAATGGCTGTCATAACTGCAGTGAGAATCAGAAACCAGAAACCACAGCCCTGAATATTGGTGAATGTAGATGCTGTTGTCACAAGAAGAAAAAGGGAAACAACAACACCAATGTAGAATCCTGTCTTTCCTGCCATTGATCTTTCCATAGGTGCCATGTCACTTCGAATCTTTTTCAGGGTTTCGGGTCGTTTGACGCACACTCCAGAAGATTACATATGACAAGAACTGCAGAATTATGAGTGGAAGAATGTCTGTGAGGTGACGGCAGAACCCTTGGACTTTGACTCTTAACCCTAACCTTTAAAAACATTCCCTCTGAAATACTCTTAGGCTCCGATAGTGTAGACCGGTCAATCATACAGGCCTCTCGAGCCTGCGACCCGGGTTCAAATCCCGGTCGGAGCATAAATCAGGTTGTTTGAATCCCTTACACTTTTTATCCCTTTTCTTT
>CAZFAR010000291.1:0-2793 GCA_964516825.1 uncultured Thermococci archaeon | reverse complement strand
AGAAGAGGAAGGCACGAGTGTCACTATCCGTCCTATTGAAGCTAACCTGTGAATTCGTGGCTACATTTAGGGCACCGGATCAACTGGCACTGCCCTGCAGATTGGGGACACCCTCTGCAGCTCGTAATCCTGGAGTAGGACTTGCTGAACCTGAATCCGCACTTGGGACACTGAACAATGTCTCTGAACTTCATCTCCATGGCTCTCTTTTTCACAGATTCTTTATAAAGGTTATACCAGATACCAGATACACAGCAATGACAGATAGATCCTATAGTGAAAATAGGCTCATGAATCCTTTGATCTTGGAAAGATCTTCTTGGTGAGCCACACAATAAACGCAGGAATTGCTCCCCCATGTCCTCCTGTCAGAACAATGTCTGCATATTTAGAGATATCCTCATCTCTCTTCTCTTTTTTTCCTCCTCTTTTCTCACTTGAATCCTTCTTGTCACTACCAATAGTTGTAGTAGTCTGGTCTGACTCCCGTTGCAGTATTCTATGTATCCAACTTCCATATTTGGACAACTGAACTTTTTGTGGCTGAATCTTTTCAGGCATAGAATCACCTTGTTCTGATTTATTCTAGAGCCTTTTTCTTTGGCTTGTTTTTGAATCGAACCTTCTTCTTTATTTTGACCCATTTCTGTTTCGGTCTGACCTTTGCATTGGGGGATTTTCTGAGAGGTCTTCTTTTCTTATCTTTTCTTGATCCCATGGTATACTTTCTCTTCAGTTATATAAATGTTGTGTCTCATTGGTGCTGGAATACTGAGGTTTCCGATGCTGTTACACGTGTAACATCTTCTTGACATGAATCACAGTTTTATAACATTTCAAGTATCTGGAGCCTGTACTCATTTTCTTCCCTTGATATAGGAATAGACTCCTAGAATTGCCAGGGTGAGAGCACATCCCAGTACTACTAGGAGTACAGGATTCTGCAGTGAGAAAAAGGGCTCTTCCAGAATCAAAGGTTCTCCTGCTGCCTTCTGGGGAATATCTTCTGCTGCTTGAAACATGGGCTGTGCAGCTTCTCTTACCATGGTGAATCTTCTCACGATGTATCCTGCCACCCCCGAGACTACAAGTACGAGGGCTGCAGTCAATGGGGTGATCACTGAAGATCTTACTGCACTTGCTATGTACGACATGGTTTCCTCTTTCTGGTAGGGTATGATCAGGATGGCCCGCTTGGCAGGACCATAGTACTTGATTTCCCTCAGTTTCTTGGACATGCGGGTTCTTACCACTTTGATAATGCCGATCTCTAGGAATCGCTCTATGTGAAACATGACAGTAGGAAGAGGGATTCCCAGCTCGCGCGCCATTTCTGAAGCTGATTTCGGCCTCCCTCTGAAGATGCATTCCAGGACTTCTCTCCCCCTATCATTGGCAATCTGCATGGCTAGTAATTTTGCCTTTTCATCATCAGTTCTGAAAACATCGAGCACCTCTTCTAGATTCATGGTTTGACTATTCTTTTGGCAATATAAAGGTTTCACATACATTCAAAAAGAATTGAAGTCTTCTTTCTCGAAGGTGCGAATTTCTCTCAAAAGCACCTGTACGGGATCCTCCATCTGATCTAAGATCTGGAGTGTTCTCCTGCGATAATCTGAATCAGCCATGAACTCCCTGGCGTAGGCAAATATTTCAGGTATTGAAAGAGAATGTTTCTTCAGTCCCAAATAGATCAGATATTTCGTGACTGACAGCAACTTCTCTGGATAAGTCGATATGGCAGGAGTCCCCAGGCAGATCGATTCCCTGTTCATAGAACCACCTGCACTGATCACAACATCAGCATAGTACATTAGACTTAGAGCATCAACTGCTTCATCAGGGATTACAGTGTGGGGGAACTGGAGTACTTTCCTCTGTTCTTCAAATCTAGGGAAGACCACGCATTGATCAAAGGTATTGTTCTCCAGAATGCTCTTGATAATAGTCTTCTTTCTGTCCCCGTTGAAGTAGTTTGCCTTGGCAGGCTCAGGGCGCATCACTACAATGTTTCTGTCAGGATCAAGTTCCAGCTGTGTCAGTACGTCAAGATCAGGGGTAAAGTCATGGACGTGAGCCAGTTCGCAGATACCCTGAAACTGGATCAGATTCTCACTCTTGACGCCAAACTGCATGATCTCATCAGGAGAAATGCATTTGGGTGCAATAACGCGGGTGGATAGAGGGAGCATTAACTTGTTCTGTGCTATTCCATGTTCATTATCCATAACGCAGATGGATGGAATCTGCAGTCCGTAAGCCACCCTCGGAGCTTCCACAGAATGCTTGAAGATGGCAAGATCCACGTTTTCACCTGCAATGAATTCTGTCAGTTCCAAAATTCGTTTAGAGCTGGCCAGAAGCTTCTCCTTGACATCACTGCCACCATGGTTCCCAATGGTAGTATAGGGGATCTTATTCAGGTCCAGAATCTGCGGGACAGAATCAAAGTCTCTGGTTGTGACTATGACCTTTGCATTGATCTTTCTGATCAGATGCTTGAAAAAATGGACATGTGGAGCATTTGAGATATCGATCCATACCTTCATTGTAGATGTTGGGGAGTCTCACAGATTTAAGTTTTCCTAACAAATGGTTCTCGCATCTCTGGAATGGTGTTCCACACAGGATACGTGTCGAAAAATATGATAAAGAACGCTTCCAAACGATTTCTAATATCATATTTCCCATTTTTATATGGGAAGGAGCCCTGCTTTTTCTGCCTAATCCTGTACAGGAGAATTCCACTCCTCTTTCAATCTCTTCAAAAACTCAAGATACTCTCCCCTG
>CAZFAR010000290.1:0-2800 GCA_964516825.1 uncultured Thermococci archaeon | reverse complement strand
TGGGAATCCAGCAAATAGAGGTTCCAGTGTGACAAAGCTAATACTTATTGATGCTTATTGATACAACCTTTTAAAGTCTCAATGATTAACCACTTCCATGAAAACGGTAGGAATTACCGGAGCTGCTGGATATATCGGTTCCCGCGTGTGCTATGAATTGAAAAACTCATACAGTATAGTACCCATAGACAACTTCTCCAAAGGATCAATCCGAAAAATCGATGACATTGAAGTGATCAACGCAGACATTCGCGACAGAAAAAAGATGGAATCCCTCCTGGATGTAGATTGCATCGCCCATTTGGCCGCCATCCCAGGAGTAGAACCATGCAACAACGCGAAAGAGCTTTCCTACGATGTAAACGTGAATGGAACCCGAATCATTACAGAAATCTGCAGAGAACATCACATTCCTCTCATCTTTGCTACCTCCTTCGGAACAATGGGAGATCCTCAATACACACCTATCGATGAAAACCACCCACGAAATCCTATCCATTGGTACGGAAAGACCAAACATTACGGCGAAGAAATTATCACCCAGGCCTCTCTTGACAACTTCCCCTGTTACTTCCTCATAAAATCCAACGTCTACGGCATCCATCTGATCAATTCTACCCCTGTCTTCAAACCCACTGTCACCAACAAATTCGTCGATCTAGCAAAAACCAATGGAAAAATCCTCATATACAGGCCGGGGACACAAGCCCGCAATTTTCTTCACGTAAAGGATGCAGCTCTCTCCTATCGTCTCGCCATTCCTCACGTACTCAGAGCAAAACCTCGCCCAGAATCCTTTTGTATTGCTACATCTGAATCTGTCTCTATTAAAGCTCTGGCAGAAAAAGTGGTATCTATTTCAAGAGAGTACAACCTGTCACCAGAAATTCACATGGCAGACAATCCCCGGACAGAAACCTTAGTAGAAGACTTTTCCGTAGATATCACAAAAGCTGAGAAAGTTCTAGGCTTCTCCCCCCAGTACACTATAGAAAAAGCAGTACGAGAAATGCTGGATCTAAACACAAATCATTTATAGATACAGGACAAGTGGTGTACATGAAAACCGTAGCAGTGATACCTGCTCAAAATGAAGAACAGACTATTGGTGAAGTGGTTGCTAAGGTAAAGAAATATGTGAATGATATCATCGTTGTTGATGATGGTTCCACAGACTCAACCAGGTCACGTGCCCTGGAATCGGGAGCTTCTGTTATTTCCCATCCCTTGAATAGAGGTGTGGGAGCTGCCCTGCGAACAGGATACCGCAGAGCATTACAGGAAAAGGCGGACTACATCCTTCAGATCGATGGGGATTTCCAGCATGACCCTGAATACATTCCAGAATTGTTGAAACAGTGCGAAAACGGGTATGACATGGTCATTGGTTCCAGATTCCTGAATCCTTCCCACAAGAACTACAATGTTACCAGGAGGTCAGGCATCAAATTCTTTTCATGGGTAGCCAACGTCTTCGGCTCTCTGGCTGTTACTGATGTGACATCTGGATATCGCTGCTACCGTACAGCTGCCCTGGCTAGATTGACTCCACTCACAGATCAGCATTGGGCTCTGGAGCAGACTCTGGAAGCTGCTAGAAAGGGATTTAGAATCAAAGAAATATCTGTGGAAATGCCAGTCAGGGAAAGGGGGCTGTCTCAGTTTGATTTGAAAACGTATGCATTGTACCCATTCAGGATGGTGGAATGCGTGATAAAAGTCTTACTATTCAGGTGATTCTATGGTTTCAGTAATCAATGCAGCAGGATTCCTTCTGGGATCATATTTTCTGTTGAGGAGTTATCTATTAATCAAAGAGAAAAAGGAGGAGGTTACAGGCTTTATCGTGTGGAGCATCATTGGGATATCCCTTGTTCTGCTCTCTGTTGTTCCCCAGGTGGGTGATACTCTTGCCGGGTATCTCGATATTCGAACAAGGGCCAACACTATCTTTGCGCTTGCCATATTTCTTCTGTATCTGATTTTATTCAGAATGAATACTGCAAACAAGGATCTTGACAGGAATATATCCAAATTGAACGAGGAGATTGCTTTATTGAAGCACGAACTTGAGAATTTCAGTCGAGGTAACCAAAAGGAGCCTGCAAAGACTGGGGGTAGAAAAGGAAAAAGAACGTGAATCGCCTGGGAACCTTGGGTCCTTTAGAGTATCAAAGTCTCATAAACAGATTCCTGTTACACGTGTAACATCAAAAAAGGGACAGGACAGCCACAGCATTTATAACCAGAAGGGATTGAGAATGGGCATGGAACTCCCTGAGATAATTGTTCTGAGTCAGCAGATGGACAAAGAATTGAAAGGAAAACGAATTTCTCACATTGAAGTGGCAAATCCCAAGTGTCTGAACATGCCTCTTGAGGAAGTTCAAAAGCTTATCAAAGGAAAAAAGATATCTTCAGTTATAACTAAGGGGAAGTGGTTGTTCATGTCTCTGGATACACATTTCATCCTCTTCAATCCTGGAATGGGTGCTGACGTTCTCTATTTTACCTCAGGTAATCTTCCAGACAAGTATCAGATAAGAATTGAGTTTGAAGACAGAACTGGGATCACCATAAGTGTATCATGGTTTTGCTATCTACATGTAGTTGAAAACCTCCGAGATCATAGGTTGACTGCAAATCTTGGAATGTCTCCTCTTGATGAATCATTCTCTCTGGAGCATTTTGTGAAGCTTCTCAACAGGAAAAGAGGTTTCATAAAATCATTTCTCCTCAACCAGAAGAATGTGGCAGGAATTGGTAATTTCTACATTCATGATATTCTCTTCAATGCAAA
>CAZFAR010000289.1:0-2811 GCA_964516825.1 uncultured Thermococci archaeon | reverse complement strand
TGAGGAAAAAAGAAACTACGAGGGCCAACTTGGTGTGGACAGAAAGCCTGCAAGTCTTCATTTTGGAAATCTTCTTCCTCACGAAGTCACGAATGTCAGCCAGAACGAAGAATCCAATTCCTCCTGCAATACAGATGACAGGACAGGTGAAATTGACGATGAGGCTGTCCTGGCCTGACATCAAATTGTCAGGCAAGAGTGAGAACCCGCAGGTACAGAAGCCTGATACAGAGTGATAGACTCCGAGGTACAAAGATTTTAAGAACCCGTATTGAGGGTACCAGAATATGGCAAGAAGAATGGCACCTACACCTTCAAAGAGGAGAGTAAGCAGAAGGATTTCTTTCATGAACCTTTTCGTGTTGGCCAGGGTCACTCCTGACAAAGATTCTTTGAAGACTACTGAGCTGATGAGAGATGGTTTCCCCCCCACAGCGTAAGCGATCAGGACGATGAAGACCATGTAGCCAATGCCGCCTATCTGGAACACTATGAGGGTGACCAGCTCTCCAAAAAGTGTGTAGAAACTGCCCACATCCACCACCACAAGTCCCGTAGTGGAGACTGCCGAAGAGGAAATGAAGAGGGCGTCTACAAATGGCTGAGAGCGGCCATCAGAGGAGGATATGGGCAGCATCAGTAAGAGTGCTCCGAGGAGCACCACGAGCGCATATCCAATTACGAGAAGCTGGATGGGTATTATCTTTGTGAGCCTATTCATAGATGAGGTCATTCTCCGGCACACCACCATGATGGTGTACAGTGCGGTCAATCATAGGACAGTATTTAAATCTTTCCTTTTGAGGGTTTCCATCTCCCTTTAGTTGATTAGCAATATTGATAATCAATTATTCATGAGCTCCTCTGCAAAATCCTTGGGGGGATGCGTTGCTTAAGATGAGTTAGTGCCCTGTTCGACCTTTCTCTTTTCCTGTGTAGAGATATCTGCTGTATCTTCTTTGTTTCTGACACGAGGTCTTACTATTTGAACCTCTCTCGGGAACTCTGAAAGGAAGAAAATTCAGCCCTCCCTAGTGGCGACCACTACTGTCTGGTGTACATCAAACCTACAGAATCGTCTTTCTTAGTCTACCGCACCTACTAGGATAAGTTCACTTGTACACGGGCACCTCAACCTGTTAAAGCAAAAACCTTTTCCTTGTGCATACACATTAGAACCATGGATCTTGTAATCTATAATGGTACCATTCTGACCATGACAGAAGAGAGTGCAAAAGCTGTCTCTGTAGAAAATGGGAGAATTCGCAGTTTGGAAAAGACTGGAGCCGGGAAGGAAATTGATCTGGAAGGAAAGACATTGATACCCGGATTCATTGACTGTCACACCCACTTTCTGGGAATGGGGCTGAGGCTGTCCAATGTAGATTTATCAAAAGCGAAAAGTGTCCAGGAAGCAGTAACCCTGCTCCAGGAAAGAGCTTCCAGTACTGAGAAAGGTGAATGGGTTAGAGGATACAGCTGGGATGAGAGTTTCTGGTCGGAAAAAAGGTACTTAGCACCTGAAGATCTTTCAGGCATAGAGAATCCAGTGTGCGCTGTAAGGGTGGATGGCCACATGGCAGTTCTGAACGAGGCAGCCCAGAAAGCACTTAATATCAAAAAGGGCTACCTTTACGAGGATGAACTGTTCCGGCTGCATTTGGAAGTTTCTGAAGCAGATGGAGAGAAAGCACTCAGAGCTGCTGTCAAGCTGGCACACAAAGAAGGAGTGACCTCGATTCATGACAACCCCATGGATCTACAGAGCATTCTTTTGTACCAGAAGACAAGAGATATTCAATTGAGAATCTATGTGAATCTACCTGTTTCTGTCCTGGATGCAGTAAACCAGATAGGATTGCGAACAGGATTCGGGAACGAATGGGTAAAATTTGGAGGAATCAAATTATTCTGTGACGGTTCCATAGGTGCCAAGACAGCTGCCATGTCATTTACCTATAGAAATGAAGATAATCCTGGTTTCCTTGTCTACACAGACTCTGAACTGAAGGAGATACTCAGAAAGGTTCATCCAAACCAGACTGCAATCCATGCTATCGGTGACAGAGCAATCCAGCAGGTTTTGAACTGCTCTCTCCCAGGTGAAAGGAATCGTATTGAGCATGCAGAGCTGGTCCGAGATTCACAGATTCCAGAAATTCGTAACCTGGGACTCGTCCTATCTATGCAGCCTAATTTTCTGCAATGGTCTCATCCTGACGGACTGTATGACATGCGCTTTGGTACAGGCATGGACAACAGATTTCAGACATTGAAAAAGGCAGGTATCCCGATTGTATTTGGATCAGACTGCATGCCGTTCTCTCCACTGTACGGTATAGATCAGGTCGTGAATGCTCCTTTTCCAGAACAGAAATTGTCAGTAATGGATGCTCTCATCATGTACACGAAAAATGGTGCTTACGCTTCTTTTGAAGAAGATGTGAAAGGAACTATAAGAAGAGGGAATCTGGCAGACTTTGTCATATTGTCAGGTAATCCCCAAGAAGAAGATATTTCTACCATAAAGGTGGACATGACCATTGTAGGAGGTACGGTAGTATACGAGAGGGGTTCAATGTAGATTCCAACTTTATCTGATAAGCAGCAGCTGACAAGCAGCCTTCTGATGAGTCCAGAAAATATCTACATGTTCGAGAACAAACTACTTCCACTAGACGAGAGTACTCTGTTTGGAAAGAGCCAAAGAGTACCGGAGAAGCGTATACGTCTTTCGTGGAAATGTTGACAGTTTTCCGAAATCTGTAATCCCCTACCCTCAATCTGTACAGAACTGGGTTGGTGTCGATG
>CAZFAR010000288.1:0-2821 GCA_964516825.1 uncultured Thermococci archaeon | reverse complement strand
CACCGAATGCTCCTCCACCCCAGGAGTTCGAGTGAATGAAGGCACCATCTGCCATCGCCTGCGGGAACAGCCCTACTGTTCCAGGGAATGGAACACCGTTGAGAATACCTGCCGGAGTTGGATCATTCAGATCGGGAGGACCGTATACGTAGGGCGAATCTGACCGTCCCAAGTCCTGGAAGACCAGCTTTGCACGGAAGGCATTCCCCTCGTAGAAGTCGTACCCTGGCGTCGTCGGGATACCCCAGGTGGGAAGCACTATGCCAGTGACCCACTCACCTGCTGCAGTGCCCGAAGTGTGGGAGCCGTGTCCTGCAGCGTAGTTAGTACCTGGCGGAAATTCGATGTCCCAGTCGTAAATGTTGAACATCGGGTCAGCAGCCCCTGGGAAGTAGCCGTCTCCCGGGTTGTAGTATGCGTAAGGAATACCTGGTGGATTTGCAGGAACGTACACACCTGTCTGGTACCAGTTGTAGTACACGATGACCTTTCTCCGAGCTGGATTGATATTGTGATCTGGCAGTCCAGTCACTGGATCCCAGAACATTAAGTGATCCATGTCAATTCCAGTGTCAGAGAGCGCAACGATCTGATTAGTACCAGTAACACCATTGTTGAAAACCTTCCTGTTTCCCGGTATATAGGTCTGGACGATCCATGTGTCATTGTCATTTACTGGTCCCATTAAATAGTGTCTTTCAATGAAGTAGACACCCTTTAGAGCAGCAATCTGTGGCAGTTTGCTCTCATCAATGTGGATGTGCATCCGATCAAAAGTATAGTTGTGGACAGTGCCTCCCAGGCTGCGAACCTGCTCGATGCAGCTGGACATGTCTTCTCCCCTGAATAGAGTAACAATGTACTCATTCTCAGGCTGAGGAAGCTCATTGAAACCAGGAGCCTCATTTCCATCAAAGGACATTCCCCCTGAGGTTGAGGTTATCTTCACTGTCTCATAGATATCTGGACTGATCTTGTACTCAGGTTTCCACAGACCAATCCAGTCGACTTCCTTCATGGAGTTCAGAGATCCAATGTGAGAGCTGTCCAGTCGGCACAGATAAGTACAGAAGTGAATGTTTTCCATAATGTTTCCCTGAGATACAGCCAGTATGAATCTTGAAGCTGTATCCTTACTCAATTTGCCTGAGAAATGTACGAGATAGTATCCGCCGTCCACCGGAAGCTGCTGCTTTCCCTTCAAGCTATCTGCAAATCGCACGTCAACAGTAGCAGCACGAAGGAAGACCTTGTTTGAATCCACCTTGAGCTGAACAGAACGCGGTCCTGAAGCCTTTACTTCGTGGTTTATACCTGAAGCTACCAAGAGAAACGCAAGTGCACAGGCCATTATGAGCCTTGTTGATTTCGCCATATCCATTTCCTCCTTTCCATTTTTGTAAACTTGGAGTTATGCACTCCCCCTTTCTGCAAACAGCTTTTAAATCTTTCGGTTTCTCATTTTTGTTTCTTACTGAATCTTGCAGAGGTTAGTGGATTCGTCTAGACCAGGCCATCCAGAACGTGATGGAACTCTTCTCGTTCTCTTTCCAGATAGTAGACTCCTGAAAGATATTCCTCCTGTAACCCCTGGTTGAACATAGCTTTCTGCAGTTCTGCCTGATAGTATTCTTTCTTATCCCTCAGCGTGGTGGCTCTGTGAATTTCTAATAGAGGGTAAGGATATCCCAGGCAGAATAAATATCGAGAGAAATAGGCTAATCGATTGAAAAGGGGAACTCCCCTCACATCTACACGAAAAGATGGTCCCCTTTCATGTAATTGGGCAATGTATAGCTCGCCCAAGAGAGAAAAGGACTTCTTCAGGGCAGTATCTGGAATTCTGTAGTACCATTTTCCAGGGTAGTCCAGTGTTTCTGTATCTGGAATACCTTTCTTGAGAACATCCAATTTGGTCTTCTTGGAAATGCCCATTATGGTTACAGATTCATCTACAGTACTCAGTACCTCTTTGAATCCAGTAGAGGGGATATCCATTAAGGCTCCGTCAAAGAGAACACAATCGCAGAGGGCTGCAGCTTCCTGAAGTCTTTTGAGTTCACATTGGAACCGATAGACATCCAGGTCATCCCCGTAGAGGAGGATCTCCTTCTGCTCGATTTTATGATGGGTAATTTTGTGATTCTTGTCGTAGATGATGTAGCCAGAAATGATGATGCCAATACTCTGTACTGTATTGCTCCACAGAATTGCTGCTCCTCCGTCAACAGCACCTATTTTCCCTGGTGTCACTTCATCAATGGGAGTAACAAAGTACTGCTGCCTTTCTGCGTAGATCTGACCGAGCTGATTGACCACATTCTCAAACATGGCCTATCTTTTTTCAAGAGTATAAAAAGGGTTTTTTCAGAAGCAATCTCTCAAGGGCTAATTGAGAGGGTTTGCTTTTGTCTCATTTCCGTTACACGTGTATTGATCGGTAGCAGGGTTGTTAGTAGGGTCTTCTGCATTACTCTCGCCAGAGTTCATCTCTCGCCAGAGTTCATCACTCGCAAAATTGCCGTAGAGTTCGATGTAAGCAAAGGCAGGATCGTAGCATTCATAAGATCTCAGATATGTTATATCAACGATGGTCTTGTCTTCTTCTATTCCCCCAATCTTATTAAAAAGTAGATTGTTAACAGCCACTGAGAGAGATCCCGTAATCCTTGAGTGTCTACAGCATACTAGAATAGCGGCCTTTGGCAGAGTTCGTCCCTTCTTGTTCTGTCCACAGAAAGATTTCTGAAAACTCTTGTTTGCGAGAAATCTTCCCAACTCCCAATCTCTATGAGAGCTAGAATGTTTAAACCGGGCTGAA
>CAZFAR010000287.1:0-2924 GCA_964516825.1 uncultured Thermococci archaeon | reverse complement strand
CATTGACACTGCAGTCCTCCATCCAGAACCTACCTTCAGCATCTTTGAACACTCTTGCATGCACTTTGGAGAGATATTTCTCTGGATCATTCATGAGAATATCTGGCTGAATGTTCGTGCCACCCCTTCCAAGAGTCATGGGGCCCTGTGCTAGCTTGAATTCTTTACTGCCAATGATCAGCCGCGGATCATAGGCGAGCCTGGGCTTGTAGATGCCAAATATTTTTTCTCTCATTTCAGTGATTGTTTGAAACCGTTTGTTTGGATCTATATTCGTCGCCTTTCGGACTATTCTATCCAGTTCCTTATCTACGTGTGGATTTTCATCACGAGGTGAGAGCGGAGGAACCTTGCACGGATCCTTACCAGTCAGCAGAAAGTACAGGGTAGCCCCGACTCCGTATATGTCGCTCTGAAAGTAGCACTCTCCTGCAACCTGCTCAGGTGCGCCGTATCCTGGAGTCCACAAGTAGGTTGGTGTCTGTCCAAGGCTTGTGAATCCCATCTTCGCTCCCCCAAAATCTATGAGTGTGATCGTGTTTCCTGTTACCATGATGTTGGGAGGTTTTATGTCTCTGTGAATTATGCTCTGGTTGTGGAGGTACTCCAGAGCATTCAGCAATTGCTCACAATAATCTCTCATCTGGCTTTCTGTTGCTGGCTTGTTTTTGAACAGGGCTTTCATGTCCTTCCCTCTCACGTATTCAATTACTAGGCAGAACGTTTTGTCTTCTTCAAATGAATCAACATATCTGACAATGTAAGGATGGGACAGCGTCTTAAGGATTGCTGCCTCTACTTTGAGCTTCTCCAGTTTCACCTGGTCTTTTCCTCCAGTAACTAATGGCTGCTTTATCACATAGTCATGTCCAGTGATTGTATCTGTGCACAGATAAACTACGCCCATTCCTCCTGCATGTATTTCGCTCTTGATCCTGTATCTCTCCTTGAGAGTATCTCCCGGCCTCAACCTCATGAGCTCTCTCCTCTGCAATTTGCATGTTATAGTTCTGATCGAAATGTATAGGAACTTCGTGCTATCTCTGAAGTATATCTCCTGTTAGATTCTTATAAAGCTTTTGTTCTTGGCTAGCACCCAGGTCGGCATTCATGCTTGTAGATATTTGTTACCCTTCAGTATCGTAATCTTCTTTAATTTGCTTTAAACTGAAACTTAACATACACACCCCTGGAGGGCATGTAGGACAGGACAATAGTATCTCCATCATATAGGAGCCATTTCTTTATCCTCTTGTATTCTCCATCTCTCAGAATAAATGTACCATTTGCACTGTTGCTGTCTGCGATCCAGTACTGTCCCATATCATCTCTGTAAATTCGTGCATGAATTCTGGATATGAGCTTTTCAGGATCCGGGACCTTGATATCTGCGTTCTCTCCCCTTCCAATAGTCACAGAATCGCTGGTGATATTGTGGGTTTGATTTTCAAGAACAATTCTTGGTCTTCTTCCAGGCACTGGAGAAGGCCGAACAGTAGTATCTTCGGGAAATTCTGGACGGCGGATGGGAGGGAGACGTTTTACAGGAGGTCTTCGCTTTCTCATTACAATGATTGCTGCTGCAGCTACACCTGCTACAACGACAACACCAACAACGAAATAGGTCAACAGACTCTTGAATCTAACTGCCTTCTCCAGGTTATCAATTTCATTGTTACACTGGTTTATCCACTTCTGGCACTCTCGAGACTTCTCAATATCCCCAACTTCATCAAATTCTGCTTTTGCTGCTCTATAGTATTTAATAGCATTTTCGTACTTTTCTATCGCTTCATCAGAGCTCTCGATTTTTGATGCTTCGGCGCGCAATTCCTCGCCTTTCGCAAAGTCATCTGTAGCAGCGCCACGGAAATCACAGGCCTTAATCTTCTCTTGGACTTTGCTGGATCTCACAGTGTCTCCCAAGTGGTCATAAATGTTCCTTGCCTGGTCATATTCCTCTCTTGCGTTCTCAAAATCTCCCCTTTCGAAAAGATCATCTGCCAACTTTTCACGTTTTTCCGCTTCCTCAAACTGTGATCTTATACTTTCCTGATCTGGTGAATAAGCAACTGTAACCTGCAAAATCAGAGCGTCCATGTAAACAATACACTGAGGGCGAGGTCCACAAAGTTGGTTGCCAGATTCGCAATGGTGCTCTGAGGGTGTGACATTTGTCAGAGCCACTGTCACCACAAGATCATCCCACACTACAGTCGAAGGAGCATCTTTTCCCAAGGTCTTATTGGCCAGGTCTTCTGGCTGCCCACTTGGAAAACTCCAGAACAGCCGCCCTTCCTTGACTTCCTCACACTGTTCATACATCAGAGAGCCTTCAAAAGGTGAAAGTTCTCCTTCTAGACCAGTCACTGTTACGGATACCGAAACTTTGAGAAAGTGCTCCCTATCTTCCTGGGAAGCCCCATCCTTCTCGTACTTCCAGGGAATGAGAGGTTTAATGCTTACTTGAATCGTTCTGGCTTCCATCTCGTATGTGGACTCTTTCTTCACCCAAACAGACTCAGTGTATTCTCGAATATACGAATCATCACAATTCTTCAATTCAACAGATTCTGTAGAAGGCAGTTCAAGTCCCAAGATAGCAGGCATGAAAATCAAGATAACCCCTATCCCTATGATGTCCTTTTTCATTTCATCACCTATCATCCTCACTCTCAACCCAATAAAAGCTTTTCGCTTTTGTCTTGTGCAATACCCAACTTTGTTACACGTGTATAACACCTTGATTCCTCCATGGCCCCTCTATAGAAAGAGAATTCCTCTGATTGTTTGACCAGAATCAGCAGCTGTAATTTCAAACTCATTTCCCGTGGAAAGATCATATCCATAGAAATATACCTGAATTTACCCCTCATTTCATGACAACATTACCGCTGGATTCTTCAGGATAAAATGAGACTAAG
>CAZFAR010000286.1:0-2934 GCA_964516825.1 uncultured Thermococci archaeon | reverse complement strand
CTGATTCTCTCTGTAAGTGAACGCACATCTTTCAACAGATGCCTATCTTCTTTCCAGCAAAAGCCGAAACCCTTAAATATCAAAACGAGAAGAAACACTCCATGATTGATGACTACAAGGAGAGGCTTGCTAAACGCATGGCTGGCGAGGTCACATTGTCTCAAGACCCTGGCAAGACAATGAAAAAATGGCGTGAAGTTTTCGGTATCACTCAAACCCAGTTGGCAGATCATCTGGACATCTCATCATCTGTTATCAGTGATTACGAAGGGGGAAGGAGGAAATCGCCAGGATGTTCTACTATCAAGAAGATTGTAGAAGGACTCATAGATCTTGACGAACTCAATGGAGGGCATGTTATTCATGCATTCAGCAGAATGATGGATACAGAGTTGTCTACTGAAGTCATCATTGATATGCGGGAATTTGCAGTTCCCATTCCTGCCAAGACTTTCCTGAGAGCTGTACAGGGGGAGATCATCATCAACGAGCAGCTAATGGAAAGGGAAATCTTCGGGTATACGGTCATTGACAGTATCCGATGCATCTCAGAAATGTCTTCAGATGAGTTCACCAGATTATACGGCTGGACCACAGAGAGAGCTTTGATCTTTACTCAAGTATCCAGGGGCAGGTCTCCAATGATAGCAATCCGGGTAAAAGGGCTGAGACCTGCAATAATTGTTTTGCATGGCCCTTCTACTGTGGATGATCCAGTAGCCATAAAACTGGCAGAGGTTGAAAGAATTCCCTTGATTCTGTCAAAGGCAGATTCTGTGGAGTCATTGATCCGCGGGTTGCGCTCGATGCCTATGTAGATCATCAGATGACATCGGTTTGTGTAGGGTTTGGCGATTTCTCCATCAAGAGAGGATTGATCGTCCAAACAGTTCTCAAAATTGTCTTTGTAGTCCTAATCTTCCAGTCCGGATGAATCGCGTACCAGTCCGGAAGAATTCACCTCCTGGAATCCATGTGCTGCTGCAGCAGATCCGCGATGAATCGCGTACCAGTCCGGAAGAATTCCTTACCAATCCAGAGGAAGATGGTCTCACTCCTCCAGAATTTAAGGCAGTCACACTCTCTTGAACTGCTCCATCCATTTCTGAGACAGCTCTATCTATCTCTCTATCTGTCTCAATCTCGACGATTACTAAATCCCCTCTCATTTTTTCACCTTCCGATTTTTTTGTGGCGCCTCTACTGAATGCTACACGTGTAACATTTTGGCGCCTGATGTTTACTATCCCCTGCAAGCAAAGTAAGTTGAGTATGTAACACTAACTGACAATTGTAAGAACGAAGTCAGGATAGAATGATAAAATGGAAAAGGAAAATGAGGACTTTCCAAGAATGATTGGTGCTAGGAGTACAATCCAGATATTGGAATTCCTAAGTGATCGTGATCAAACTCAATACAGCAGAATACAGGAATTTATGAATACCCACACACTTGACATAAGACTGAGCGATCTGTTGAGTCATGATCTACTCCAGCAGCATTTGCAGAGATCTGGGAGAGAAAAAGAGTGGTATGAAATCACAGAAAAAGAGAGAAACACCCTCATTTACCATCTTGAGGGGACTGACAACATTGGCGAATCTCATGTTTACGTTGAGTTTTTCAAAGCACTTCAAAGATCTGATATCCTTCTTTTTCGAATATATACAAGAAATACTCTGGAGTCATGATCCGTCTTTGAGGATGATAACATAGGCTCTTCTTCTCGCATCTCTTTTCCAGAAAGGAGAGGATACCCTTGTTGCAGCACCAAGTACGTTCGATCCAACAGGATATGAAGAGGCCAGGTCCATATTTGAGCAAGCCAAGAGCAAATGGCAGGAATACGATGACCCAGCCAAGGTGACAGCCTGTGACGAGAAGATTACATTGTGCAATGATGAAATTGCGCGAATTGAGAGAAACAGAATGATCATTTACGTTGCAGTCGTTGTTGTAGGGGTTGTCGCAGTGGTGATTATCATATTCGTATGTAAGCGTAAGCCAAGAGTAAAAGAAGAAGCTGCACAGACACCATTAGAAGAAGCTCCAGCCAAGCCGGAAAAAGCTGCTCTATTAGCACTTGAAGATCGGTATGCTAAAGGAGAAATCAGCAAGGAGGAATACGAAAAACTGAAGCCAGTGTTAGAGAAAGAGTAGTCTTTCCTTTTTTATTTTTTTTGGAAATGTTGAGTGAGATAGATAAGGAGGAACCAACGTGACGAAAGGAAAAATACAGTCCCATGAGAGTATAAAGCTTGATTCAGATCATCTATCGATCCTGAATCGGATAGGCAGCGAAGGAGTAACTTTGGACGAGATTGAGACAGACCTTCCAAGAAAAAAAGTATTGGAGATTCTGGTTTTTCTCTGTACTAGGGGTTTTCTCAGATCCTGTGATGAAGAAATAGATAGAATCTGGAGAATTCGCTACTTTCTAACACAGAAAGGGAAGGGCTTTCTGAAAGAATATTGTGGAAGATCAGACCTAAACTGGATAACAGCGAGCAGAATAAGTAATCCAGGGTGAGAAGCATTGAGAGGCACAAATGATGATAACAGGCAGACGAACCAGAAAGAGAAGGGTGACACGAAACCGGATCCTGAGTGAGGATACCGGGCAGGAGAGATATGATGGAAGATCCAATAGATCCAGGGGAGGAAGAGGATTTCCTGAAATTGATTGGATCAAAGGGTAATCCCAGATGCAGTAGTGTAAAAATCTAGGTCTTTTTCGATGCAAAGTATTTTGCGATTCTCCCTAAAGTCGTGGATCTTTATAAAGGAAAGGAGTAACCGGGGATCCACGACGAGGGGGTCCGAAACGAGGGAAAGATTTATATAGTACTGGGCAAATAGAGAAAATAAGGGTCGCCCTTGAAATCAGACTATGATAGGATTGAAAGGTTACACTGAACTCTCTACCAGTTCTG
>CAZFAR010000285.1:0-2967 GCA_964516825.1 uncultured Thermococci archaeon | reverse complement strand
ACTGGTGGATTCTTTTCCTGTGTGAGGCATCCTCCTAAAAGAATGAGGATCAGCAGCAGAGATCGGTTCATTTTCTTTCATCTCATAAACTGGTTGCTAATACGTCTCTGTAGAACATTGCTAGATAAGAGCTTTTCTGGGACCAATGTGCAGCAGGAATCATAATCTGTACACTGAATCTTAAAGCCTCATGGAGATCAGCACGAAAGGGATTGCGTCTGCAAAGAAATGAATCACCATCACAGGGACGAGACCTCTCTTGTAGTAGATGTAGATCAAGCTGAACCCGACAAAGAGTGCTACAAGCATGGCCTGTCCGTGGCACAGACCAAAGAAAAATTGTGACAGAAGTGCCCCAAAAACAAGCGAAACTTCTCTGAGGTGGAGAAAATGATCAAAAGCCCACGTTATAACCGGGAAGAGGAATAATCGGAAGAATATTTCTTCAGTCAATGCAGCTTTAAACGAAAGGGCAGCAGCTGTCCTGGGAGTGAGGCAGAAGAACCAGTGAGTTTGATCAACTACCTGAGCCTGATCAAGTAAGCTCAGCATGTACAGTGTGTTGGCTGCAACAGTACCGAGACCGAGAAGAAGGCTGATAAAAGATACCTGCCTTGAATCTGGTAATCCAGAATTCCCACTGTACCAAAGCGGAAGATTCAGACGAGATGCAAAATAGAGCCCCAGAACCCCTGCCGTCAAATATATCGCGATATTGCCCAGGAAGATCCTGGCCAGAATTGACTTACTAAGAGGACCAGATACCTGACAGCGGTAAAATGGAAAAAGCAATATCTCTGCCACAACAATCAGCCCTACAACTACAATTATGAAGAACAGGCCACGAGAGTTGATATACTGAGTACTGGCTGAGGTTCCTGGCTGTGTCATGTCTATACTTTTGCATTTCCTTTATAAGGTTGACTTTCTGGGAGCTTTACAGTTCGGAAATGTGAATGAAGACTGACTGACTATATTTAGCGAGATAGCCATTTACACTGCAGATGGAAGCCTCCTCTCTGCCCTACGATGGAAAAAATCTTCTCTGAATTTCCTTGCTTCATTGATTTCAGCACGAAATGATACCTCCTGGAAAGGATTCTCCACTCTCATTCGTGCTCCAGCTTCTTCTGAAGAATTCTCTTCGATCATATCTGATATCAGCATGGACACGGGCAGCAAATACCCCGCATTCAGAGAACGAGCAGTCTTCATCTCGTGTAAGCAGAATGTTCTCATTTCCACCTCACATCTCTCAATCACAGAATAGAGTACAGTATCGAGGGAATTGTCCCCTCTGGCAGCACAAAAGCCAACTAAAAACCCATTCTCGATCAAAAAGAAGAAGACATTCCATGATTCTCCTCTCTTGAAAAACTGGACAATTCCTGAGAAGTGAGAATCCACTCGCATGAAGTAGTCTACTGGTCGAACATGTGTACACTCTTCACAGCCTTGCAGTGTTCCCCTGGGGAGATTCATGTCAATGCCTCTCTCTCTGTACTACTATCCCTTCTTTGAGGCAGCTTTTTCAATCCTGAACACATCGGTAGTGTGACCCATAGCTCTGCATTCAATTTCTTCTACCCTGTGAGGATGTCCTGTAATCCATTCTACTGCATACTGGATATTCCCAACAAAGACGTTGCACACTGGTACTTCAGATGTAATCCCTTCACTCTCAAAACGATCCTTGTGAATAATCAGAAAATGATCCTCATTTTCTCGTAGCTCCACTGGAGGCTCTTCCATCTCAAATGTATATATCTGATTGCTTTGTTCCACAAGCTTTTGCAGAAGAAGATGCATTCTTCTCGTTTCTGGTACAAGCCGGGCTGCCACCATCAAAGGCTTGGCTAATGAAGAACGTCCTTCAATACCTATACGCGCATTCTCGCGGCCGACTCTCAGCTGAAGTCCGCGGACTCCTTTCTGCCCGAATAGTTCATAAAGGGAGTGGAAAATGATTTGGAGGTCTTTCAAAGGTATTTCCAGTCTGTCATTGCTTGGCGGCATTGAATCGATGTACTTTTCTAAGTGTGCATAATTGAGTATCGACTTCAATCCATTGGATCCGACAATGTTTTCAATAGTAGAAAGGTATATTCTCATCACGAAGTTCTCAGCCTTCCTTTCTTCTGACATTTTCTCTACCTCACAACAGCCTGCCAACATCTTCAGCCGTTCGTTTCATGTCGAGGAATACCAACCCTAATTTTGCATCTTTCCGGGCGAGAGCGGTCAACACAGCATTTTCCCCTGATGCCATTAGAACTACATATCCATTCTCACCCTTGACATACACTTCAGACAACCCACCGCGCGCTAGCTCAGTGGCAGTCCTCTCTCCCAATGACAACATGGCAGCTGACATGGCAGCTACCCGATCTTCTTCAACATCCTGCGGTAGAGCAGATGCGATCATCAATCCATCTACTGATACTACAGCGGATGCTTCAATATCTGGTGTAGTAGCTTCCAGATCTTTCAAGAGATCTGTCAATTCCTGGACTTTCGGTTTTTTTGCCATCTCATTCCCTCCTCTTCAGAGAGTTCTTACTTTCTGACACTCGAATCTTTGACCCCCAATAGAAGAAGTCCCTTCGTGTCTGTTGAGCGAAGATGAAAGCTTTATAAAGGTATTTGTGAGAAAATGCTCTCAAGTGGGAGAAAATGTGAACTCAGCGATTGTACTGCTTTTCATGAATTTCCTAGTTGAGAATATTGTTTTTTTACATAAAGAAATATTCGTGGGCTTTATTTTTCCCCTATTATACTCTGCAATGCAGTAGAATAGAAAACAACGTGTGAAAACTCATTTGCGAATAAATGATAGTCTTATGAAAGCATACTCAAGAAAGGAGAAATATGAGGCAGATTCTAATATTCACCATGTAAAATACTATTTGAACCCAAGAGACGAAATGTTTCAGCTCGCCACTGTTCATATCACTTATAGATATTGCT
>CAZFAR010000284.1:0-3037 GCA_964516825.1 uncultured Thermococci archaeon | reverse complement strand
GAGAAACAAGGAGCCCGAGCAGGAGAAGAAGGAGATAGAAGAGAAAGAAATTGGAGAAGAACCGCGCACTGGAGTGATAATCTGCCATTGTGGAAAGAATATTGCAGGGTTCCTGGATGTGAAAGCTGTCACTGAGTACTCGCGAATGTTACCGACTGTATTTTATGCAAATGATGAACCCTTTGCCTGCTCAGAAGACGCTCAGGTGAGAATCAAGAATGCTATAGAAGAACATGGGCTGAACAGACTGGTGGTAGCTGCCTGCTCTCCGAATACCCACGCGTTCCTGTTCCAGCAGACTCTTACCGATGTAGGATTGAACAAGTATCTGTTTGAAATGGCAAATATCCGCAATCACTGTTCCTGGGTCCACTCTTCTGACAGAGAAAAAGCTACAGAGAAGGCAAAAGACCTGGTGCGATCGGCAGTGAAAAAGGTGGGACTGCAGGAACCACTCCATGAGATGGAGATTGAAGTTTCAAAACGTGCCTTAGTAATTGGAGGAGGAATTTCAGGGATTTCAACTGCTTTAAACCTGTCCAGACTGGGAATATATGTATATCTGATTGAAAAAGAGAAAAATCTGGGGGGAAATCTGAAAAATGTGCATGTTCTATTCCCTTCGGATATTCCAGCCAGAAAAGTGCTGCAGCCTCTGGTGAAAAAAGTGAAGGAAGAACCAAACATCAAGGTATTTCTGAATACTGTATTGAAGGATATTTCAGGGTACATCGGTAACTATGAAGCAGTCTTGAACGTCAAGGGAAAAGATAGAAGAATTGAGTTTGGTACTATAATTGTGGCTACTGGATTCTCTGAGGTTGCTCCACACGGAAAATATGGATACCAACAGCATGAGAACATTCTGACAGAATTAGAATTGGAGAAGAGATTGAAGGAAGGAAATGTACCGGATTATAAAACTGTGATATTCATTGGATGCGTTCTATCCAGGTGTGAGGAAAGGCCTTTCTGCTGCAGGATTGGATGCGGGAACGCTGTGAAGAATGCGAAATTATTAAAAGAGAGAAATCCAGCTGCCCAGATCTTTGTTCTCTACCGGGATGTGAGGACTTTTGGCAAGAAAGAGGAAGAATACTACGAGGACGTCCAGAGAAGAGGGGTAGCATTCCTGAGGTTCACCGAGGACAAAGAGCCTGAAATAACAGTAAGAGACGGGAAAATCACTGTCACTGTGTTCGACCAGTTCCTGCAGGAGGACATTGAGCTTCCCGCCGATTTGGTCGTTCTGAATGCTCCTTTAGAGGGTGATGACACTGCTGAAGAGCTGAAGAAACTGTTGAAGATTCCTCTGGGAGAGGGGCGCTACTTCATGGAAGCCCATGCCAAGATCAGGCCATTAGACTTTCCTACAGATGGGGTCTTCTTATGTGGGGCAGCTCACTCACCCAAGGGGATTGCAGACTCTGTATCGCAGGCTGTGGGAGCAGCTTCCCGCGCAGCTGTCCCAATGATGAAGGGCTGGGTCACAGGAGAGCCGACTACTTCATTCATTGATCCTGAAATCTGTTCTGGATGTGGCATCTGCATACAGAGGTGCCCGTACACTGCAATCGAGAAAGATTCAGAGGGAAAGTCAAGAGTCATCGAAGCCTTATGCAAAGGGTGCGGGGTCTGCAGTGCCACCTGCCCCCGAAAAGCAATTACCATGAGAGGGTATACTGATGTACAGCTTGAGACAATGGTGGACACTCTCCTGGAGGTGAGTTCATGATCACAGCTCAAGAGATGGACTTTGACTTCACTAGAGAGATAGAAGAAGCAGTGGAGCAGGGATTCTCCGCCTGCTTCCAGTGCGGTACCTGTACTGCCCGCTGCCCTTCAGGAAGGGTATCTCAGTATAAGTCACGACAGCTTTTCCACATGGCCCAACTCGGATTGAGAGACAGAATTTTCGAATCAGATGACTTGTGGTCGTGTACCACCTGTTTATCCTGCATGAAAAACTGCCCCTGGGAGGTGAAGACTACTGATGCAATCATCAAGATGCGGGCATTGGCTGCCAGTTCCGGGCATGTAAAACCAGAGCATCAACCCCTGGTCAAGTCTTTAGAGTCCTATGACAATCCGTGGTTACAGCCCCGATCAGGAAGAGAGCGGTGGACTCGTAAACTGGACATCAAAGACATGTCGAAAAAGCAGGGTGATGTACTTTACTACGTAGGATGTACTGCAGGATACGACCCCCGTTTATGGGAAATGACCAGGAGTGTGGTAGAAATTGTGAAATCGGCTGGAGTAGATCTAGGCTATTTAGGAAAAAAAGAAGAATGCTGTGGAGGTACTGTACGGGGAATTGGGCATCCTCATATCTTTGAACGGCTTGCCGGTGACAATACGAAATTGTTTGATGAATCAGGGGCTCACACTATCGTATATTCCTGTCCTGGCTGTCTGAATACGCAGAAAAACGCGTATGCAAAGATTCTGGACATAAACCAGAGGCGAGTGCATGCAGTAGAATTCGTGGCAGAGCTGCTCAAGGAGGGGAGAATACACCTGAAAGAAGTGGAAGCAGTCGTAACCTACCATGATCCCTGCCATCTTGGAAGGCACTGCAACGTTTTTGATGCTCCCCGCGAAATATTGAAATCTGTACCTGGAGTAGAATTCAGGGAAATGCAGTTCATCAGGGAGAATTCCTGGTGCTGTGGAGCAGGCGGAGGAGTGAAGACTGGATTTACCGATCGAGCTGTCGAAATGGCAGTGAGAAGGCTGGAACAGGCAAAAGAGACTGGTGCTGATTACATTGTTTCTGCCTGTTCTTTCTGCTATCAGAACCTGCTAGACGGCATCAAGAAAAGTGGATCTCCCTTGACGATTATCGATCTCATGGAATTGGTCAGGAAGGCGATGCCAGATGGTGAAAATTCAGGTTGATGAAGAATTGTGCAAAGGATGCGGACTGTGCATTATGTTCTGTCCGCAGAAGGTGTTTGAGCCTTCAGAAGAGCTCAATAATTATAGAAGGTTAGCCTATTCATAAGCATGTAAGCAAGTTGCTCAGCAATTCTTT
>CAZFAR010000283.1:0-3051 GCA_964516825.1 uncultured Thermococci archaeon | reverse complement strand
ATCAAAGTAGAAGTCTGACTTTAAAAAGCTTTCGGAGGTATTTGAACAAGTTATTTGGAGCCTCGGGAGGGATTTGAACCCTCGACCAACTGATTACAAGTCAGTCGCTCTGCCGAGCTGAGCCACCGAGGCGCACTACTTCTCTACAGCCAGACTTTATAAGCTTTTCTTTGAGTGAATTAGAATCTCTATCTTCCACATCTCTCTAGAATTGAAGAACCTCCTGATATCCTCTCAAGTCCAGCAGTCCGTGGCCAGAAATATTGAAAACAATCACCTTCTCCTCTTTCTTCTTCTTACATTCAAGAGCCTCATCTATGGCACAGCACACGCTGTAGGCTGATTCTGGAGCTGGTAAGAACCCTTCCTTCTGCACAAATATCTGAGCTCTCTCAAACACGTATTTCTCATCTGATGGATAAGCAATCGTATCCAAAAGCCCCTTATGTCGGAGCAGACTCAAGATAGGTGAGCACCCATGATATCGCAGTCCATCTCCCTTTATAGGCACCATCTTCACCTGATGTCCCAATGTATACATCTTCAGCATGGGTGTCATTTCAGCATGATCTGCAAAATCATACCTGTATTCTCCCTGCAAATTCGGAGCAGCCTCACTCTGGGCAGCTATGAACTGGATCTTTTTCTTCTTGGTTAGAACATCACAATAGAACGGAATGGCAAACCCGCCAAAATTGGACCCACCACCCAGGCAGGATATGACCACATCAGGATAATCATCAACCAGTTCAAACTGTTTCTTTGTTTCCAGTCCAATAATGGTCTGATGCATCAGAACGTGATTCAGGACTGATCCCAAAGAGTACACTGCCTTTGGATCTTCTGCTGCATCCTCTAACCCTTCAGAGATGGCAATTCCCAAAGAGCCATCATGCTCCGGATCTTCTTTCAGCAATTTTCTTCCAATTTCAGTCTGATCACTGGGGGAAGCATGCACTTTAGCTCCATACAGCTTCATGAAATTCCTTCTCTCAGGTTTCCATTTGTAGACCGCCCTCACCCAGTAGACAGTGCATTCCAAATCACACAGACGGGCTGCATATGCTAAGGCAGTTCCCCACTGTCCAGCCCCAGTTTCTGTAGTCAGTCTCTCAAACCCCTCCTTTCTCGCGTAGTATGCCTGTGCCAAGGCTGTATTCACCTTGTGAGATCCTGTGGGAGAGTAAAACTCAGCCTTGTAGTACATGCGGGCAGGAGTCTTCAGATGTTCTTCCAGCCGCCTTGCTCTGAACAGCTGACGAGGTCTTCCTGCCTGCTCGTACAGGCGCAGAATACCTTCAGGTATGTCTATCCATCTCTCCTTGGACATTTCCTGTTTCAAACATTCACCTATGAGAACCCTGGGCAGAAAATCCACCCTGGATTCACCTTCTTCAGGATCTTTGGGAGGAGGCAGTGGTTCAGGCAAATCAGGAACAATGTTGTACCATTTCCGAGGCAGCTCCTCGGGAGGGAGAACAATTTCAGTTTGCATGGTGTCACATCAAACTACAATATAAAAGATTTGCTCTCTCAATTGTCATCTCCATGTACTGGAAATGCTTGTCTGGAATACCCCTTCTTTCGATAGCGATTCAAAATAGCAGTTCAAAATTTAAACACTGCTACTGATAAACCTTCTGATCAAGCTCACAGTAGGTGAGACTTCCATCTCTTTCTCTCTTTATGATGCCTCTTTCCTCCATTTTCATCAGTATCTTGGAAAGAGTAGTCTTTGGTATTTTGCAGTCCCTCGAGATCTTGGCCTGTCTCGACCTTCCCTTTGCATGAAGGTATTCCACAATTTTTCGTTCCCTCTCATTCAGAACAGAGAGTACACTTTTACTCAGATTGCGTGACCTCCTCTTCAAATAGAATAAATAACTGAGACCGAATAGTCCCAAGAAAGGGAACACAAAAACTAAGAAATTCCATCTGGAATCATTCGTAAGAGACAGCTCATAATACATGTAGACTTCATCTGGCAAATGCTCCCAGAATAGGTGAATTCTCCCATCTTCTTCTGAAATTGATGGAAAATCTGATTCCGTCACGAAGTAGGATATGACAGCACCCTTTGGCATTATGACTGTTACAGATTCCTCCGTTTCAGGAAGGTACAGCCACCACTGAGTTCCTTCCTTGTAGGTGATCTCCCAGGTAAGATACTCACAAATGCAGTAGGCAGATTCACCTTTCTCAAGGGAGACATACAAGGTCACCTCAGTCTGTCTTCCAAAGATTGTGTACTCTCCTTTCACTGCCCTATCTGAGTAGACTTCCAGGTGATGAATGGGAAAAGGAACATAGTACTGGTAAGAGTCTATGTGCTCTTCTGCTGTGAAATAGATCTCATGGGTAATGACAGCATATCCTGCATCAGCTACCTCTATTGTGTAGCTACTCCCCTGGAGAATGAGAATGAGGAGGATCAGTGCTCTCATGATGAATGTGAATCATATATGCTTTTAACTGTTTTCTCTGAAGGAGTTGTCAAATAGTTCCAGTCTTACTCTCTCGAAACTAATGATTCTGATGACAATGACTGTAGCGAAGTTGTTACACGTGTAACAGATTTGAGAAAGCCACTTTGTGGATTTATCATTTGAATGGGCATGGCTTTCACCCTCTCACTCTTGGAATAAACATGCCTACTCTTTTCTGGTATGTTTTGTATTCCTCACCAAACCGTTTGACTAGAATTCTTTCTTCCTCTTTGGCAATGCTGTAGTACCCCACAATTCCCAGAATTGACAAGAATAGCAGGGAATTCAAGAGTATTAGAGGAAATCCCACGAAGAATAGAGAGTATGACACGTACATTGGATGTCTTACCAGGCCGTAAGCACCTCGTGTCGATAGCTTATATCCTTCTGGCATGGATGCTGATGGTGCAAGTACGCCTCTGGAGACTCTTCCCCAGTCTGCCAATAAAACACCTGCCAATATCAGGATCAATCCTACAGCTTGGAGAATGTTCTCATGAGACCATCTGAAAAGTACTGGGGCGAAAACAGATTCATAGTATCCAGAATAGAGGAGTACTGGGCT
>CAZFAR010000282.1:0-3121 GCA_964516825.1 uncultured Thermococci archaeon | reverse complement strand
TGTAACCTTTTGACAAAATTGGGCCCTCAGATGACAGTTTTTTATCACCTATGAAAAGTCCCATTTCTGTCTTTCTGTTGTGGAGATCAATTTCATGCAGCCCTAAATTCCCGATGTAGTCTCCTTCTACTGTTTCGATAATATACACGCGGGAGGATTTGTCCATCAGAAGCTGCTCATACCACCTCTCCTCATCTTCCATGCTGATGGGTTCAGAAAAAGAGAGGTTTTCAGTAATTTCTGGATCGTTCAACCATTCGACACATTTTGAAAGGTGCTTTTTCTCCAAAGGTTTGAGTTGAACTCTCGTTCCCTGATACATGAGATACAAGAATAGTCTGAATTTAAATGGTTTTCCTCCTTTTCAAAATGTTACACGTGTAACAATGTCCTCTGCCAGAGTGGTTAAACGTATGAAAGTGTTCGGTAACCTTAAAAAGCACAGAATGGAACACTCCCCATGAAGTACCGAACCTTTGGAACCCTGGACTGGGAACCATCGGCCTTAGGCTTTGGTGCCATGCGGTTACCTATCATTGATAATGACTCCAGTAAAATAGATGAAAAAGAAGCAACACTCATGATCCATTATGCGATCGACCATGGAGTGAACTACGTAGATACTGCCTACCCTTACCATAAGGGGACAGGTGAATCATTTCTGGGTCGTGCACTAAAAGATGGGTATCGCGAGCGAATCAAGCTGGCTACCAAACTGCCGTGCTGGCTGGTTGAAAAGCACGATGATTTTGATCGTTACTTGAATGAGCAGCTTGAAAGGTTAAAGACAGATCACATTGATTTCTATTTACTGCATGCTCTCAGAGAGGAGACCTGGCGTAAAATGATGGACCTTTCCGTATTTGATTGGGCTGAAACAGCAGTAAGAGACGGCAGAATCTCTTACCTAGGCTTTTCTTTCCATGATAGTTACGAACTCTTCAAAGAGATTGTCGATGCTTACGACTGGACCTTCTGCCAGATCCAGTACAACTACATGGACGAAGAATTCCAGGCTGGCACGCAGGGGCTGAAATATGCTGCTTCAAGAGGGCTTGGAATTATCGTCATGGAGCCGATCCGGGGAGGTCAGTTAGCCTGTCCTCCTGACAATATCCAGAAACTGTGGGAGACTGCCCCCAAAAAACGGACTCCTGCTGACTGGGCATTACAGTGGGTGTGGAACCATCCTGAAGTTTCCCTAGTCCTGAGCGGTATGTCGACCCTGAAGCAGGTCAAAGAAAATATTGCGAGTGCAGATCAGTCAGAGTATATACTGACAGATGAGGAACTTACCCTGATTGCCCGGGTAAGAGACATGTACAGAGAACTCTGTCCCATTCCGTGTACTAAATGCAACTACTGCATGCCCTGCCCAAATGGTGTCAATATTCCGGATATCCTCGAGATCTACAATGAACTGGTGATGTACAGTGACGAGAAAGGGGCCCGGAGAGCCTACCAGTTTCTCAAAGAGGAAGAAAGGGCAGATAAATGCGTTCAATGCGGCGAATGTGAGGAGAAATGCCCCCAGTCCATAGAGATCAGAGAAGAGCTTTCAAAGGCCCACTCTCACTTGAAGGAGATCTGAATTGTCAGAGTAACTCAGAACAAGCCTACATCCGAAGATCATTACCACCATGCAGGAGCCTTACCCTCTTCTTTGAGAATTCTGATCAGGTTAGGCATGCTCTCGAATTGCCTCATACATAGATTGTACTCATCTTCATTAATGGAGAGTGTCCTGGGTAAACAGAATAGAAGCAGCCCTTCTCTGGAGGCTAATAACTGGTTTACCTTTTTGCAGGGAAATTCGCTGCACAGAACGCAGCTTCTGATACCTTTCTCTCTTGCACAGGGCCGGGCTTCACACTGTTTGTCTGCAATCTTCCCATCGCTGAGACATCCGTCGCATTGGACATTATCTGCTGTATAATTCTCATGGCCAAAGATCCTTCTCCATCCGTCCACTAACTTCTGTCTGATATTTGGGTCTTCGGAACGCGCTGCACATAGATGGCAGCTGTATCCACAATAACTAATCATTTCTTTCATAATATCACCTTGTGTTTTTTCATGGTTTTAGATCGATTCAAAGTCTCACGGCAGCTCTTTTTCTGAAATGCTGTCTTTCTTGTCTTTTCCATGGTGCTATTCTTTATAAGGTTGATGCATGCACAGGCTGTCAAATCATACAGATTTAAAACCAATTCTCTTGTTACACGTGTAACATTGACAGGAGAAAGTCGTGATCAATCTTTGGTCAACCTCCATGATTGAGGGTAAACCCTAAAAAGCACATCCCACAGAAAGACTTGAATCTCTTGAGTCAAAATAATTCGAGGATGATACACATGAAATTAACTGAAAACTGTTACTGTCTGACTGGTCTAAGTCATTCTGATTGTTTTACAGTGAATGCTGGATTCATTACAGGCAAAAAGGAGACAGTAATAATCGATTCTGGGTTCACTGTTGAATCAGCACGCACAATATGCGGGTATGCCAGAGCAGCAGCACCTTCGAATCAGATCTCGTACGTCATCAATCTGGAGAGGCATTTCGATCACATTTTCGGAAATAGGTACTTCATTGACAGAGGAGCACAGATCATTGCCCACCATCTTGTTAAGCTCGAAAAGAAAGAGATTGATGACTTTGTAGAAGCTGCAAACCAGAAAATTGAAATAGAAGGACGAAAAAAGAACAGAGAAGCCTACATCTATTTCAGAGGAGTTGAACCATTTGTACCAGACATACGGATACACGAGAATACCCCTCTCGGCATAGAAGGTTTAACCGTAAGGATATTTGTTGCTCCCGGACACACGGAGACGAATCTGATTGCGTATGTCGAGAACGAGAAAGTGGCATACGTGGCAGACACTCTGTATTCAGGCTATTTGCCAACTTTAAGATTCGGGGACAAAACTTTATGGAATTCATGGTTACAGTCACTGGAGCTTTTGGAAGATTTGAAACCCAGTTTTGTTGTACCAGGCCATGGAGAAGTCTTGTACGGAGAAGCAATAATTGAAGAAATTGAGAGGCACAGAAAAACGTTGGAGGGGGCACTGAGACGTTGATAATCATTTGCGCTTTTAGAGAATGGATGAATCAC
>CAZFAR010000281.1:0-3132 GCA_964516825.1 uncultured Thermococci archaeon | reverse complement strand
TGGAGCATTGAACCTGGAGATAGGAGAAACACCAGAAGAAGCCTTTATCAGAAGGTTGAAACCCGAATCCTTGCATGGAATGTTCTGGAGAGGGATGGAGAATTGACAAAAATGGAGATTCATATAGATTGGAAAAGGGAGCGAAAAAATATTAGGACTGCACACAACTCATCTTGATACAAAAGTTTATAAACCTACACCAGTAAGAGTACTAGCAACATATGAGAGACTTTGAGAAAGTCTTCTTTTATGTTAATAGGAGTGCTTCGGCACTGATATATGAGAGACTTTGAAAAAAGCCTTCTTTTATGTTGCACATCAGGAGGAATAGCTATGAGATCCAGTAGAGGTGGTCGTAGGGAATACAGACCACGAGAATCCAGACCACGAGAAATGTATAAAGCAATTTGCTCTGAATGTGGCGAAGAATGTGAGGTTCCTTTCAAACCTACAGAAGGTCGGCCAGTTTATTGCAAAGAATGCTATGCGAAAAGAAGGAGAAGATATTAGCTTTTTGAAGGAGTAGTGAAGGTTCTGCCTTCTATCTTTTTCGTCTTATTTTCACTTTTATTTTTTTATTTTTTGATTGATTCTCTGTTTATTCTGAAATGATTCTTGATTCTTGAGGGATCTGGCTGGAGAATTTGAGGTCTGCTTCTTCATGTTACACGTCGTAACAGAATTGATTCAATAAGTAGTCCAATTTTCTGAAAAAGTGAAAATTCTTTGAAGCTGATGGATAGCCCACTTGAATTTCCTCCTTGAAAGCTTCGTCATGATCTCTCATGCGAAATTTTACCACGAAAAATTATCTCTACACAACCTAAGCTGACAGCAAGGTTTATAAATTCAGGGTACTAGAAGAAGTCATGCCAAAGAGAAAACGTTCAGAGGGAGGAGTACTTCCTCCTACAGGAGCTGGGCTGATCCGCTATTTCGATGAAGACACCAAAGGATTCAAGCTGCGGCCCTTGCATGTGATCTTTGTCGCTGTAGGTATAATTATCTTTGAGGTTGTACTCAGGGTTGTGGGTGTGGATATCTTTGGATTCTAGGATTCAAGCGCCTGATTTGAGCTGATTCCAGTTCAGTACTGGATTTCTTGCAGCTTTCACCTCGTCCAACCGTTTTACAGCAGTATTGTGCGGAGCTCCCTTGACAAGTAGTGGAGTCTCGTAACATTCTTTCTTGATGTTGATCATTACCTCGACGAATCTGTCCAGGTCTTCCCTGGATTCTGATTCTGTGGGTTCGATCATCAATGCTTCTGGAACGATCAATGGGAAGTAGATAGTAGGTGCATGAATGCCGTAGTCCAAAAGCCTCTTGGCAACATCCAGAGCTCTGACTCCTGTTTCATTCTTAATCTTCTCGCAAGACAGTACTAATTCATGCTTTCTCAAGGGAGTGTACGGCAACTCGTAATGATCTTTCAGCTTCTGGGCCAGATAGTTCGCATTCAGGACTGCAATCTCGGATGCTTTCTTTATTTGAGAGCCCATTATCACACTGTAGATGTAGGCCTTGGCTACTACCTGGAAGTTGCCGTAAAACCCGTGGACCTTCCCAATACTATGAAGAGGACTGTAGTCCAGATAGTATTTCCCATGATCAAATTCCACAAGAGGAACTGGCAGATAATCTCGCAATTTCCGTTTTACTCCAACAGGGCCTGCACCTGGCCCTCCACCACCATGAGGTGTAGAGAATGTCTTGTGCAGATTGAAATGGACAATATCGAACCCCATATCACCAGGCCTGCAGATTCCTGCAATCGCGTTCAGATTGGCCCCATCGTAGTACAGGAGCCCTCCTGCCTCATGAACAATTCCAGCAATTTTGAGAATATCCTTCTCAAAGATCCCCAGTGTATTTGGATTGGTCAGCATTAACCCTGCAGTCTTTTCTGATACAGCCCCTTTCAAAGCTTCCAGGTCTACAGTTCCATCCGCATTGGAAGGTATCTCAACGACAGTAAACCCTGCCATGTGGGCGGAAGCAGGATTCGTTCCGTGAGCAGAATCAGGAACAATCATCTCTGTTCTTCCTTTCTGGTATGCTTTCACGATCAAAGCTCCCGTCAATTCGCCACCAGCACCTGCTGGAGGTTGCAGAGAGACTGCATCTGCCCCTGATATCAACTTCAAGTACTCCTGCATGTCATACAAGAGCTCAAGACAGCCCTGCACTGTTGATACATCCTGTAATGGATGGTAGCTAGAGAATAAAGATGAGAGCTCTTCTGTCACTTTGGGATTGTACTTCATGGTACAGGAACCCAGAGGATACATTCCTGTGTCAGTACCGAAGTTCATTTCAGACAATCTGGTGTAGTGCCGGACTACATCCACCTCTGATAGTTCAGGCAGATCCAATTCTTTCCGTTTCAAATGCGCTGGCACTTCAACATGCTCTCCGAAGGGTTCAGGAAGAGAGAAAGCCTCTCTCCCGGAAACTGATTTCTCGCACAAGAGCTTTTCTGAAAATTTCGCCTGTCTATACATGGAATCCCTCCAGAGCTTCCAGTAGCCTGGTAATATCCGCCTGAGAATGCATCTCTGTGACACAATACAAAGCTGTCGTAGAATCCAGGATGAACCCTCCCTGGATACCATTCTTCAGAAGATGCTCATGCACTGCTGTGTACTGGAGATGCTGCACAGTGAACTCCTTGAAATGAACAGCATCAAAGATAGGTGATTCAAATCCTGAAATATTGCTTATCTTCCTCATAGTGTAACTTGTATTTCTCATTACTGTCTCTGCTACTTTTTTCAATCCCTGTTTCCCCATGGTGGCCAGGTACATGGCTGCTGCTACTGCACATAAAGCCTGATTAGTGCAGATGTTGGAGGTAGCTTTCTCCCGTCTGATGTGCTGCTCCCTGGTCTGTAAGGTCATGACAAATCCCCGCTCTTTCAATTCAGATTCAGTCATGCCAATGATTCTTCCAGGCATCCTTCTCAGAAATTCCTTTTTACAGGCAAGAATGCCCAGTAATGGTCCTCCAAAGTTCTGAAGCAGCCCAAGACTCTGACCATCACCGACAATAATGTCAGCAGTTCTTTCAGGTTCAATGATACCTAGACTGATAGGATCTATGCCCACAACAAAGAGACTGTCACTATCATG
>CAZFAR010000280.1:0-3152 GCA_964516825.1 uncultured Thermococci archaeon | reverse complement strand
TCTAATTTCCGAGCCCAGTGGCTTGGAAGTAATAGATTTGGACAATGGAATACTTCTCTCTTCAGTCACTGCGGAAGATGCTAAAATGTTGATAAGAAAACCATATATTCTTCAGATTTCCCGAGATGTGGATCTGCAGCCACCTGAAGAAGTAAAATGCTTCAAATCGCCCCCCAATGTCATTCCTCCGAGAGAAGATGATCCTGTCGTTTGTGTGATTGACACTGGAGCTGATCCGAGAACACTTGGAACTGCATTGGCTGAATGTTCCCATGAAGACTGTTTCTCTGATAGAATAGATATGCATGGCCACGGAACTCAGGTTTCCAGTGTGGTGATCTGGGGGCAGGACATGTTTTCAGAAAAGGATCAAGTTATCGGAAGGTGTAGAATTATATCTCATAAGTTCGATAGATTTGGATCCGTTTCATCGTTGTATCGAGCAGTTTACAACGCTATCAGCAAGTTCTCTCCCCATGTTAGAATATTCAATCTATCGTCGAATATCTCTGAGCCAAATCCAGAAGTTGAAAGACTGACGACCTACTTGGACTGGAAAATACAGAAAGAGAATGTCATTATGGTTAATTCAGTAGGAAATGTTCCTGATTGGGGAATAGAGAAGGCACTGCCAAGACTGAAGTATCCAGAATACCTCCCCACCTCCACCATAACACAGACTGATCCCCAATGAATCGTGTCAAATCTTATTCGATTTCCGGTACTTCTTCACTGTTCATCAGTACTCTACCATATCCAGAAGCTTTCAATTAACCTTATATAATCTGAAGAATCTCTTAGACTCAGGTGATTGTGTGAACTATGAAGTTAAAGAGGAGTCTCTATCCCATCGAGGAAAGCTAAAGATTGAATGGGCAGAGCGTCAGATGCCCGTTCTCAGTCTCATCCGACATCAATTTGAAAAAGAGCACCCACTAAAAGGAACAATCGTAGCAGCCTGTCTCCATGTAACATCGGAGACTGCCAATCTGGTCCGCACACTAAAAGCAGGAGGCGCAGAAGTAGCTCTGTGCGCCTCAAATCCACTATCTACACAGGATGATGTGGCAGCCTCCCTGGTAAAGGATTACAAGATCCCAGTTTTTGCAGTAAGAGGAGAGGACAGTACAATGTACTACGAACATGTGCATAAAGTCCTGGATTTTCAGCCTGACATAACCATGGATGATGGTGGAGATCTAGTTTCCACATTACATTCAGAGAGGACTGAGCTTCTGGACAGAATTACTGGAGGCACTGAGGAGACGACCACAGGGATCATCAGGTTCAGGAACATGGAAAGAGAAGGCGCTTTAAAATACCCTATCATTGCTGTGAACGATGCACAGACAAAGCATTTCTTTGACAACAGGTACGGTACTGGACAGAGTTCTCTGGACGGCATTCTGAGAGCTACCAATGTGTTACTGGCAGGCAAGAAATTCGTGATTGCTGGATATGGCTGGTGCGGCAGAGGGGTAGCCATGAGAGCCCGGGGAATGGGTTCCAACGTGATTGTCACAGAAGTAGATCCACTGCGCGCTCTGGAAGCAGTCATGGATGGATTTTCAGTCATGCCCATGAAGAAGGCAGCTGAACAAGGAGATATATTCATCACAGCTACAGGAGACAAAAATGTAATCCGGGAAGAGCACATGGTGGTCATGAAAGATGGAGCCATTCTGTGCAATACTGGTCATTTCAACGTGGAAGTGGACATACCCGCCCTGGAGAAACTGGCAAGAGAAAAAAGGACAGTGCGCGAAAACGTGGAGGAATATCTCCTGAGAGATGGAAGAAGGCTGTACCTTCTGGGTGAGGGAAGGTTGGTGAATCTGGCGTGTGCGGAGGGTCATCCATCAATTGTGATGGACATGAGCTTTGCTAATCAGGCCTTTTCTGCTGACTATCTCAAGAGAGAAGGGAAGAATCTGGAACCAAGAGTGTATGCAGTCCCCCTGGAGATCGATTCAAAGATTGCAGAGCTGAAATTGAAATCCATGGGGTTGGAAATAGATGCGCTAACGAGAGAACAGGAAGAATATCTGAGAAGCTGGAGAACAGGTACCTAGGTGATTCCATGAATTTTGAGCTGAAGGAGGAATGGATTAAAACCTACCTTTCCAAGAAGTATGAGGGGAGCAGATTCATATCATTACATCCACTGGGAGGCGGGGTACATGGTGTGGGATATAAAGCAGTGTATGAATGGAAGGGCAAAGAGCAAAAGATCATCATAAAGACATTGTTCCCGAAGGATTTTGGTCATGATCACTTTTCAGATCGAGCTCAGGTGCTATTGCTGGCGAACAAAGCGTATAATTTAATACCGAAGCATGTAAGGTCTATTGATGTAGTGGGTGTTGGAAGGGATATGGTATCAGTAGGTGATTGTGAGGAGTTTTTCATTGTGATGGAAGAAGCACAGGGAGAGAATTATTTCAAAGACTTGGATAGAATCAAAGAAAAAGGAACTCTGACAGATATTGATAAAGAGAAATGTGCAAAAATTGCAGACTACCTGGTAGAGATCCACAAGGAGAAGCATGAAGACCCTGTATTATACAGAAGAAAGATCAGAGATACTGTAGGACATGGAGAGTGTATCATGGGCATTCTGGATACGTATCCGCAGGTGAATTTCACGGATGATGAGGAAATGACAGAGTTTGCGCAACTGGCAGTGAAATGGTGGGGAAAGATCAGGAATAAGAATCATCGCTTGTGCGTGGTGCATGGTGACTACCATCCAGGGAATATCTGGTGGCAAAATACAGATTTTATCCTTCTGGACAGGAGCAGGGGAATGTACGGGGAGCCTGCAGATGATGTCACCTGCCTGAGTATCAACTACCTGTTCTATGGATTGCGCGTGAATGAGGACAGATTTGAGGGTCCTTTTAAGGAGTTATTTGAGCTGTTCATGAACACGTATTTTGAGAAGACAGAAGATGATGAAATGTGGGAGCTAATGGCTCCCTTCTTTGCGTTCAGAACAACAGTGGTGAGCAATCCCTTGTTCTACCCGGATGTGACAGACAGGACCAGGAGGAGGATGTTCAACTTTGCATTGAACGTCATGGAGGATGATAGATTCAGTATCAAGAGAATACATGAGTACATCAGGGATAGAAAATGACCTGGGTTATTTG
>CAZFAR010000279.1:0-3156 GCA_964516825.1 uncultured Thermococci archaeon | reverse complement strand
CTTTCCATGAAAAAGCTTGAAAGGGATGAAATCTACAAGAACATTGAACGTTTTCCTCGATCCTCCAATCTGCTTTTTTGACCAATTGAACTACCTGAAGAAGCGATTCCTGATCTCTGCTATGCATTTGGCATGGAAAACCACCTTGTGCAATTCTCTGAGAAAAGGATTCTCCACGTTGTCAATAAGGTGAAGGTGGATCTTCTGGAAATCTTCTGGAATATAAAAATCCGTACATGCGTCTTTCACAAACTGAGTAATCTCTTTCTGGTTTCTTCTTTCAATCGGATAACAAACTGCATCTTTGATAGCCGACTGCATGAGAGATAGATGATGCACCAGTGTATACAGAATCAGTCCACCCTTATCCTGTGCCAAGAGTGCGGCTGCTTTCACTTTCAGAGGGAGTAAGTCCTCCATTTCCGAACTTTCACCTTCCCACATGTGGGATAGAGCTGCCAGTACAGAGTTGTACTCCTTTTCTTTGATTACATCTTTCTCATCAGGAGAAAGTGAACTGTTCTCTAAAATCTCGCATGCCTCACAGGTGCACAGTCCTGAAATACATTCCGCTGCTGTGGCAAGGCAGGGGCAAATGACTGATGCAGAAATCGATCGAGATAAAAGATCGCACATTTTGAGTGCATCCTTCTCATTTTCCGCATGCCTGACTATTGTTTTGCCGGTCTGAGAGACGAGAATTTCCTTGTCCTCAAATTCGATGCGCGCGATACCCAGGATTTGGGAGCATTTCACGGAACTAAAATACAAAGGCAGAATCTCACAGAATCCAGGATCTACATAGCCGTAATTCACTTCTCGGGAGGCAAGGTGGATTTCTGCCATTACCATCTGTGAATCTGTAAGGCAGGGCTCGAAGACTGCGAGACCCTCACTGCGGGTCTTCAAGGGGGTCACGTCTTTTGTTGCTGATCGTATCAATTCGAGTTCCTCCTCATCAAGCCATGCACATTTCTTGATGTTACCCTTTCCAAAGAGGATGTGGCGTGCAAATGTGTTGCAGCTTCCATAACCGCAGATTCCGCAATTCTTCTGGGGCATCAACTGGTAGAACCTGCTCAATTCCACTTTCTCACCTAAACTAAAGATTTTGAAATCTCTCTTACTATAGAAAGCATGTGGTCCACTTCCTCCACCGTGTTGTAACAGTGATATGATGAGCGTACTGTGCCAGAGATCTTTAGTCTTTTCATGATAGGTAGTGCACAGTGATGACCTGAACGCACGATAATGTTGTGGCTGTCCAGTATGGAGGCTGTATCATGACAGTGCAGTCCCTTCACGTTGAAGGAAACAACTGCTGCATGCTCTTCTCGAGGACTGTATACACTGATATTATCAGGTGAATATAATTCATCCATAGTTAGTTCAGTCAGAATTTTCTCCTGGGCCTGTATCCTGGAAAGTCCAATCTTCTCAATATACTCTACGGCAGCAGCTAATCCTATAGCACCTGCAATTGGTGGTGTCCCCGCTTCATACCGTTCGGGAGGATCTGCCAATTTGTACCCTTCTAGAGAGACATCACTGATCATCCCCCCTCCAAGGAACACTGGCTCAACCTCTTCTGCTCTCTCCTTTCTCAGGTACAGGACGCCGATTCCTGTGGGGCCCATGCAGCCCTTGTGGCCTGAAAAGGCGAGAAAATCACAGTCTAACTCTCTGACATCCACAGGCATGTGTCCTACTGCCTGGGCTGCATCCACACAGAAAAGTGCTCCCGTGTCTCTGGCCTTCTTTCCTAACTGTTTTACAGGGAGTATGGTTCCTAGAACATTGGAAACGAGACTGCAGGTGAGGAGGCGGGCTCCTTCAATTTTTTCAACCTGCTCAGAAAGAGTCCCCTCTTTTGTAGCTTCAATGATCTCAAAATGTACACCTGCTCTCTGCAGCCTGAAAAATGGAAGGAAGTTAGAATGGTGCTCCAACTCTGTAGTCACCACTTTCTCACCTTTTTCAAAAGTCAAGCCCAGAGCAACATAATTCAAGGCTTCTGTAGCATTCTTCACAAAGATGATCTCCTCAGGTGATGCATGGATGAATTCTGCCACTTTTCTTCTCGCCTCCTCATATCTGAGAGAAGCTTTCTCAGATAATGAATGGACACCTCGATGCACGTTTCCTTTGTACTCTATGTAGTAGTCACGTACTGCCTCCACCACAGGGAGAGGTGTCAGACAGGTGGCAGCATTATCGAAATAAGCCACTTTCTCTGTCAAAGGAATATCTGCTCTCACATCTTGAGGAACCTTCATCTCATCAACTCAAACATTCTGTCTATAGCCTTCCTGGCCTTTTCTGCAACAAGGGGATCAACCTTTACCAAATTCTCTTCATTCTTCTCTTTCATAACTTTTTCCAGGTTTTCTGATGTATTCATTTTCATGTTTGGGCAGATCATGTATTTTGAGGCGAAATAGATTTCTCTTGAGGGACATTCCCTTCTAATCTTGTAGAGCATTCCATTTTCTGTCCCTATGATGAATTCTTTCTGATCAGAAGTTTTCACGTAGGTCAATATTCCTTCTGTCCCTCCCACATAGTCTGCGAGATCCACTACTTCAGGCCTGCACTCAGCGTGGACTGCCACGCGAGCTGAAGGGTGTTCCTCTTTAGCGAGGAGAATGTCCTCAGCAAACAGCTGATGATGTGTTGGGCAATTGCCTCCTTTTGGAACTATAATGATTTCTTTTTCAGTGAATCTTCTGACGTAGCTTCCTAAATTCTTGTCTGGAGTGAAGATTATCTGGTTTTCATCCATGCTGTTCACGATCCGGGGTGCATTAGCTGACGTGCAGATTATGTCTGAGACTGCTTTTACAGAAGCGGTCGTATTCACGTAGGCAACGACAGCAGCAGCAGGATACGTTTTCCGCACACGTATGATCTCTTCTGAATTTACCTGATGCGCCATGGGGCACTGAGCTGCAACCTCAGGGACAAACACTCTCTTGCCAGGATTCAGAATGGCTGCAGTTTCTGCCATGAAATCTACACCGCAGAAGATAATGTCATCACAATCTACTTCTTTTGCAGTCTGGCACAGCTTCAGGGAATCCCCTGTGTAATCTGCCCTATCCTGTATTTCCGGCCGCTGATAGTTGTGTGCAAGGATCAGGGTTTTCATAATATAAC
>CAZFAR010000278.1:0-3217 GCA_964516825.1 uncultured Thermococci archaeon | reverse complement strand
CTGGATGCTGTCAGAGCCCCAAGGACATACCTGATACTGTTGCCCAGGCGAGTGCCGCTGCTTCCAGAGTGTGCGATATTCTGTCTAAGCCTACCCTGGAAATTGAGGCAACAACAGCCCACGTCGATGAATCCCAATGCAGGGGCTGCGGATTCTGTGCAGATGTATGCCCATACGAAGCAATTACACTGGTAGAAGTGAATCAATTTGGTCACGCTGTAACTGTAGCACAGGCGAATGAAGCTCTCTGTAAGGGGTGCGGCGCATGCTCAGCTGCCTGTCTTTCAGGAGCGATACAGCAGAAAGGATTCACTGATAAGCAGATTCTCGCCATGGTTAGTGCACTTGGAGGGCTGGTATGAGTCCAACTGCCCTAACACAGACAGAAGGAAAAACGGTAAATTTTGAACCAATGATTGCAGCTTTTCTGTGCAACTGGTGTTCGTACGCAGGTGCAGACCTTGCAGGAACCTCGCGAATAAAGTACCCGGCAAATGTTCTGCCAATTCGCGTCATGTGCTCAGGAAGGGTTGAGCCTCTCTTTGTCATGGAAGCTTTGAGGAAGGGTGCTGATGGTGTCTTGGTAGCAGGATGTCACCCTGGTGAATGTCACTACCAGTCTGGAAACTACAAGATGAGGAGGAGAGTTCTCCTTCTCAGAAAAATGCTAGAACAGTTGTCCATTGATCCACGAAGAGTACGATTTGAATTCGTATCTGCATCAGAAGGGCAGAAATTTGCTTCTGTTGTTACTGAATTTGTGAATGAAATCAAGGAAATCGGGCCAAATCCATTGAAAGGAGGATACAGATAGGAAATAGAACGAATCAAAGATCTTCATAACCTTTTTGATCGTGCCCCTTCCATTTTCAGAACATCATTCTCATCAACAACTTTCCCTTTAAATTCATGATACTTTCTTCTACCTTTATGTACTTCCTCTATGACGCCACTATTTTCTCCTTTTCTGACGTCTTGATGTCGTAGAGCCTGGCTGCAATATACTCTTTACGTTCCATCTCTCCTGACCATACAGGCTGGGTCCTGATTGAAATCAAACTTCGTCTCATACGAACCACCTCTTCAAAGTTCTATTTACTTATATCAAGTCTACCTATATAAACTTTACGTTCATAAAGTATACATATGCAAATAGAGAAGATATCAAAAGACTGTCATTGGATGGGGTTAGATAGAATTGAAATATCAGCCAACCTGGAATATGTCATCTTTTCCAGGTATTCCTACAGCATCTGCCCTGCATTGCCTGCACAGTCTGAATTGAGGCAGGATGCGCTCACATTTATTCCGCACCAGCTGGATTTCCTCGCAGGTAGGAGGGTGCAGCCTCGAAAATTCAGCTAGTGGAATCAACGGTGTAATATTTTGGAGAATAGCTCCTCTCTCATAGGATTGCAGAGCTACTTCTTCCAGTTCATCCATGTTTATTTCAGGGATTACTATGGAATTAACCTTTACCAGGATACCACAGTCTGTACATGCTTCAATTCCTTTCAATTGATTCTGAATAAACATTTCTGCTATCTTCAAGTTCATGTCTCCCTGTATGGAGGCATAAATCCTTGGGACAGTCTCCGGATTCGTTGTATTCATGGTGACAGTAATCGTTTTAACTCCCAATTCAGCCAGGATTTCACATTTCTCATTGAGCAGTAACCCATTGGTAGCAACACATAGCAAGAGATCAGGGAAAGTATCGTGGATTAAAGCTAATGTCCTGAAAGTACTTTCATTGTACAGAGGTTCTCCTGGGCCCGCAATCCCCACTACTTTCAAATGGTCATCCAGATAACAGAACACCCGTCTTACTGCTTCTTCTGGAGATAGGAGCTCCTTGGTTACTGCTGGCCTGTGAGCATGATAGGAAACACCAATATCTCTCGAGCAGTACCTGCACTGTATATTACAGTGCTCTGCCACAGGAAGGTGAATCCTCCCATAGGTGAAGTGTGCCTTCTCTTCAAAACATGGATGGGTTAGAATCACTGCCTGTTGTGAGATTCCCCACTTTATAAGAATATTCCTTTCAAGGAAATATTTCTTCATGACTACACCTATTACAAAACCCTCATTGAAAAACCAAAAACCCATTGTCTGTAATGAGAGAAGCATTCTCGTAAGAAAACATGCAGTGAAAATGGAAAAAAAGTCAAGAAAGAGAAAAATAGAATTGTATCATCACATCCTGAGTACCTTGCCTGTCCAAGAGAACTGAATAGCTCTTCTTCAATCTCAAGAGCACTTCAAGATATGTATGGTTTCTTCACTCCTTGCAAGGAGATTGTATGTTACACGTGTAACATGAAAGACTCATTGAGCAATCCAATATCCGAATACCTTTCTTTCGTCTTGGAGCTATTGACAGAAATGATAGAGGACGTTTGCATGAGAGAAGTTCTTTATGATTTGGCTGGTTTTCATGTCGTAGAGTAAGCAGATGAGAGCCCTCGTCGTTTCTGGAGAGTCTACCTGAGTGAGTACCAATAGTGAGGTATCTAGTTCTATGATGAAAGGTGTTGTAGGAAAGAGGGAAAATATGGTTTTGACCGTGTACTCATAATCAGAGAAAAGGAGAAAACAGTGGCTCATGTAGGCTGTATACCCCTGAGGATAAAATCCTGTATGGATCGTGCAGTTATTGATCAAGGATTTCATCCAGTGGGAATAAGCTTCATATTTGACTTTGGTTTTCTGCAAAACGGGAGTTATGTTCTTTCTAAAATCGTTCTTGAAAGCATGGAATAGCTTCCATTCATCTTGATCCCAGTGCAGCAGGGGAGCTAATTCTCTAGTTTTGTCTTCAAATCTTGTAGATGAAAATTCCATGATGTGGTCATACACCTGTTCAAGAGTATCATTCCAGGTTAAATACTCTACTCGCGGAGTGTATGAGCAGTATTTCAGTCCTCTGTACGCCATACTTTCATAACCCTTTAATTTGGAGAAATCCAACAACTTGTTGGTAATTATGAAGGTGTTCCAGTCTCCCATAGTGACTGCCTGATACACGATATTGGGGAACCTTTTCAGTCCTGTAAGGATCATGAGGGATCTTGTGAAAGATACTGACCCTAGGGTTAACCTCCTCGTATAGGAGAACACACCTCTCAAGCCAATCATTCTTGAGAAGTCGTGTTTCGAGTCTGGAGAATGAAACTGATCCCAAACGTGGAATTCACTATCTGGACTTCACTCT
>CAZFAR010000277.1:0-3236 GCA_964516825.1 uncultured Thermococci archaeon | reverse complement strand
CACCTATCCTGTCAGTCTCTCTTCAAAGCAGACTCTCTTTTCGTAAAAATGAATATTGAACCCTCAGAAAATGATTCTCATGAGATGCGTATGTCAGGATCAATTAGTGAGCTCTACTTTGTTCGGTCTATCGAATCAGAATTTCTGATAACAGGATTCTAATTGGTCGCACAACGATTGAATGGAATATTTCTCTACTTCCAATGCAGCTCGCCTTGCCATGAATTCTCTTAATTGAGTATCATCTAGAACAGTGAGAATTCCTTGGGCAAAGCTTTCTGGATCTGGGGCTGTCAGGTATCCAGTCCTTTTGTGGTCCAATATATTGGTGTACATAGCATGGGTGGTGGCAACGATGGGGATGCCTGCAGCCATGTACTCCAGAATCTTTATAGGGACAGCCACATTAAAGATGGGTTCATCTCGATCATGATAGGATACAGCCACATGAAAAGATTTCAAGAAAGAGATTGCTCTCTCATGGGGGACCATCCCTAGATAATGAACATTTTTTACAGAAAAGAGGTTATTGATAGTTCCGTCTTCAGGACCGATAAGAACAAGATGACAGTCTCTGCAGTGCTTTCGAACGTACTGAAAAGCTTCAATCAGCTTATCTGACTGACGCGATGCACTCACTGTTCCTATGTATCCAATGAGGATGCCCGAAATTTTCTGATCAAGAGGTTCTGGCACTGCCTTTTCAATCTCTTCAATGTTGACACCGCTGCCTTTGATGGTGGTGATTCTTTCCAGAGGAATTCCCCTCGTTACGAGAACATGTTTCAACTCTGGGGATATGGCAATCACATGATCACAGAGCTGCATCAGTTCTGTATCGAGTGCATTGAGCATCTTTCCCGTAAAGGGGGAAAACTCTCCTGCATGGATTCCAAAGTCTACCCAGAGCCCTCGCATGTCATAGATGATTTTGGATTTTATTTGATGCATTTTTCTTAGGAGAATTGGACTGAGAACTGAGGAAAATGGATTCTTGGCATGGATAATGTCGTAGGAACCTTCTCTTATTGTGGTGTAGGAAGCTTTCATGAACTGCAATTGGCCTTTCATGGAGTAGGTTTCTCCAGAGATCTGTACCAGATTATAGGGTATATTCCTGAACTGCAGCTCCTGGTCTGTCTTCTGAAGGATCAGATCCACTTTGAATCCCCTTCTCTGAAGTTCGCAGCTCACATTGTGGGAATGTATGGACCGATGGTCGTTTAGAGTGACATTCTGCATCATAGCAATTTTCATGGGTTGCACCTGAAATTTTGAGACATAATTTGATCTCGGATTGACCTTATTAGTCTTACGGTTGAAGAGACTTTCCAAATCAAGCGCACGCTGACAATCTTTCCATTTTTCTGCCCACTCTTGTTGGACAGTACAAAGACATGGATGTTACACGTGTAACACTTCGCCATCTGCAAACCAGCCCGAAAAGTTTAAAGAATAGAAGCCATTCATGATTCATGAATCTCAAGATCCTGAAAATTGGCGATCTCTTACTTGAAGCTTCCGAGACTCCAGATTGGTCCGTTTACATGAAAAAACTAAGATATGGAGGTACAGGAGCATCTACCGTCATTCTCATCAAGGGAGAAAAAACACTCTTAGTAGACACTGGATTCGAAAGAGAAGAAGACGAGGGGACAGCCAATGAAAAAAGAAACCATGAAAAATTGAAATGGCTGCTCCAGCAAGAAGGATTAACCCCCGGAGACATTGATTACCTCTTCTTCACCCATCTGCACAGGGATCACACAGGTAACTACAGACTGTTTGAATCAGCAAAGATCTTCATGTCCACCTACGAGTACAATAGGTCTCACATGCCCCGCTGCGAACCTTTAGATGACGACGATGAAATCATGGAAGGCGTCTCAGTACTGTACACACCAGGGCACACAGAAGGGCATTGCTCTCTGAAGATACAGCAAGAAGACACCCTGGTGGCTGCTGGTGATGCTCTTGTCTCTCTGACATACTTCTTTAAAGGGAAATTCTGGTGCTACAATCAGGACTACTACTCTGATGAAGCTTCCAGAGAAAGTCTCGCAAAGATTCTGGGCATTGCAGACTACATAATACCAGGGCATGGTTCAATCTTCAAGAATCCAAGATAGCAAATGTACCACAGGTTCTACTACAGATACAACAGATACGATTTGATTCACCTTGTACAGAAAGCTATTTATTACCCTCAGATATCGTGAGACTATGAGACGGCTGGGACTCTTGGATGTGCTCTACCTCTCATTAGACAGTGTGAAAAATCAACCATCTCTCATCCTTCCAGTGATGGCAGCACTTGCCCTAAACGCTTTTGTCTTCTTTTTCTTATTTGGCACTTTTTCACTCTCAGAACTTCTCGAAAAGAATCTGACCCAGCTAATGGTTGTCTCCATCATCCTGTATCTTGTCTGTGTGTGCGGGACAGCAGTGGTCTGCGGCATGACAAAGGTGGGAATTGCTACAGGGCATTCAACCGTTGCAGACGGGCTCAGAGAAGCCGAGAACCACATCTTTTCTGTCATCGTGTCTTTTATTATCGTGGGTATCATTTCTGGAACTCTTTTGATTGGCGGCATCATAGTCGTTACTCAGGCAATATCAGAAGCAGGAATTGCAGCTGCTTTGTCATACGCATTTGTAATGCTGCTCAGTTTCATGCTGGGTATTCTCTTTCTGTATGCATTACCTGCCATTATCATTGATGAGCTGGATTCGGTGACTGCCATTGGATTGAGCATCGGGATTGTCTTGAATCACTTGAAAGAATCTCTGGGACTGGCTTTTTTGGTTTTATTCGTTCTGGTGGTAGCATTCTTCTTTTCTGGATATATTCCCGGGGTCTTACATTATCTCTTTTTGATATTTGTCATTTCTCTGGTGATAACTATTCTGGTAGTAACAGTTACTGTGGACTACGTGAACCTGAAATGACTTCGAGATGTATCTTGAATATGACTCTGAAAAAGCATATCAAATTGTGAGAAAAAAGGCTCAGCAGTGACTAATGGTTTGAAGACACAGATTTAAAGGATAAGAATCATTGGATGAAATACATGAAAAAAGATTATTACTCAGGAACTCTGTATGGCGAGAGGCTGAAACGATGTTATGATATAGCGCCTCCAAGAGTGAAGCAGTACCTTGACGCTGAAATTGAATACATTGTGGAAGAGATTGGAGGGACAGACCAAGTTTTGGAATTGGGATGCGGCTACGGG
>CAZFAR010000276.1:0-3242 GCA_964516825.1 uncultured Thermococci archaeon | reverse complement strand
TATAATATATGTAACGTAACAACCTTTTCAGACGAAATAGAGAACTGAATGAATACTTAGAATCTCAAAAGATTGATATAATGAAAAATAAGAAAGTAAAGAAAAACTAGTCAAAATCTTCTGATTCGCCTCCTCCTCCACCAGGAGGTCCGCTTGGCTTTGCCAGTTCTGAGGCTGCAATGATGTCATCAATCCGCAGGATCATGACCGCAGCTTCCGACGCTGACTTTATGGCCTGTTCCTTCACTTTTCGAGGCTCCAGAACACCTTTTTCATACATGTCTATGACCTTGGCTTCAAAGACATCCAGACCGTAAGTACCTCCTTCTTTCTTGCCGTGCTTTGTTCTGAGCTTGACGATCATGTCCACTGGATCTAACCCTGCATTCTCTGCCAGGCTTCTGGGAACGATCTCCATTGCTTCAGAAAATGCCTTGATTGCAAGCTGCTCCCTGCCGCCCACAGAATCAGCGTAATCAGCCAGCCTTTTTGCCAGTTCCATTTCGGCAGCACCACCCCCTGCCAGGACCTTGGGATCTTCTACAACAGCTGCAGCCACGCTGACTGCATCGTGCATTGATCGTTCCAGATCCTCTACTACATGCTTGGTGCCTCCCCGCAGCATGACAGTGATGGCTTTTGGATTCTCACATTTCTCCACAAAGATCATTTCATCCTTGCCTATCTTTCGCTCCTCTACTGCACCTGCCTTTCCAAGGTCCTTGTCTGTCAACTCACTGATATTGGTGACGATTCTCGCTCCTGTGGCTTTTATCAGCTTTTCCATGTCGCTCTTCTTCACTCTTCTGGCAGCCATGATGCCCTTCTTGGCCAGGAAATGCTGGGCCAGATCATCTATGCCCTTCTGGCAGAAAAGAACATTGGCACCTGAGGCCGCAATTTTGTCAGCCATTTCCTTCAGTATCTTCTCTTCCTGGTCCAGGAACAGCTGCAGCTGCTCAGGGCTGGAAATATTGATTTTGGCATCTGTCTCTGTCTTCTCCACTTCGACTGCAGCATTGATCAGGGTGATCTTCGCATTTTCTACCTTCTTGGGCATGCCTGCATGAACCACTTCTTTGTCTATTGTGATACCGTCTATGATTTCAGAATCTTCCAGGCTTCCGCCTTCTTTTTTCTCCAGCTTGATATCGTCCAGGTCCACCTTTCCGTCCTCTTCGACTGCTTTGACTGCCTTGACTGCTATTTCTGCCAGGTATTCTCTCCCTACCTCTGCTCCCTTGCCTGTCAGTGTAGTGATGACCACATTCTTCAGGGTTTCCTCATCGCCTCCCTTGATGGCAATCTCATCCAGAAGTCTCTCTGCCTTTTCAGCTGCCATGCGGTAACCCTTGGCTATCACGGTTGCATGGATCCTCTGGTCCAGAAGTTCTTCTGCTTTCTTGAGCAATTCGCCAGCCAGGATAGCAGCAGTGGTAGTACCATCGCCGACCTCATCATCCACAGTCTTGGCCACCTCGACAATCATCTTTGCTGCAGGATGAGCAATATCCATCTCATCGAGAATGGTGGCTCCATCGTTGGTGATGACCACATCGCCCAGAGAATCGACCAGCATCTTGTCCATTCCCTTGGGTCCTAAGGTGGTTCGTACTGTTTCTGCCACGATCCTGCCAGCCAGTATGTTGATTCTTTGAGCATCTCTGGCGACGATCCTTTGAGTTCCTTCTTTCATTATTTCGCCTTGTCTTATCTCTGCCATTTCTTCATCACCTCATTGGGTTATGAGTTCTATTACCTTTACCTTGTGTTAGGGTAACCGTTTATAAAGTTTTCGGTTGATGGTTGATGGTTGATTGGTGATGAGATGTGATGTGAGGTACACGGAGATTATATATGAGAAGATTTACATTCTCAATTTATCCTTTAGAAGCTCTTTCAACCTTTTTTCAAGGACATCGGTTCCCACATATACTTTCTGATACTGCAGTCCCAGCTCTTCTGCAACTTTCTTACATTCTGTATCATCTAGATCTGTATCTTCTCCACCATGTACACCTGTATCCAGAAATATGCATCGCCTGTAATTTTTGAAGAATATCTCTTTCATCTCCTTCAGGGTTAATTCTTTCGTTAATTCCTCAAATTTTCTGCAAAACTGTGGAAGCAAGAAATATGTACCAGGGTCTTCTTTTAATGATTGAAAAAACGTTTCTCCAGCCACGATTTCATAGCAGTTCTCCCCCTGAATTCTTTCAGCATCATGCTTCTTTACCACGTCATCTATTTCTGGGAAGCATCTTCCATACACCACAATTTTCGAATCAGTATTCTTTTTCAACTCTTTTTCCAGTTCCTCCCTCAATTTCAAAGGGTAGACATGGAGTTCAGGGCGCATGACTGTAACATGCACAGGAATCTTCCACTGCTGCACCAGGGTCATGACTTCATACTCCAGAATGCTGCACACAATCACAGTGACCATGGTTCATCTTTCTTTGGCCCCTTTTAACTTTTGATGATTTTGGCAGTAAAAAAAGTGAGTTCTGTCGAAAGTTATTTAAGTATGGCAGCCAAGAAGGGCTGATGAGTCCCGTTAACATGTGCGACTCCCGATACGAGATCCTCAAGATATTGAAAAAAGAGCGCTGCACAGTGGAAGATCTGAGCAACAAAATCCGGATAAGTCCTACCGCAGTACGACAGCATCTCACGATATTAGAGGGAGAATCCCTGGTGAGAGGGGAAACACTCAAGGAAGGAATAGGAAGGCCAAAGGTGATCTACACTGTAACGGAGAAGGCAGAAGAGCTTTTCCCGAAGTTTTATAGCTGGCTGGCAGAATGTCTGATCAAGGAAATTATTGATGAGCATGGAGAGGAGAAGGTGGAGTTCCTCCTCCAGAAGATCGGAGTCAGATTTTCACAGCCTTACCTAGAAAGAGTTCAGGGCAGACCTCTGGAGGAACGGGTGGCTGAGATCGTTGATATATTGAACGAATGGGGAGCCTACGCCTCTGTGGAGAATAATGGGGAATACTACCTGCTCAAGAATCATAACTGCTCTTTCTACAAGGTGGCTCAGAAGTATCCTCAGGTGTGTAGTGTGCATGCCACCTTTCTGGAACAGCTGCTGGAGCAGAATCCAGAACGAATAGCATCCATGACTGAGGGGAGTGATTACTGTGCTTATCAAATCAAAATGGGATAGTCTTCATTGGCTATTCGTCTGTTACTACTTTCTCTAACAAGATAACACAACAAAGTTCTTGTACACACTGC
>CAZFAR010000275.1:0-3270 GCA_964516825.1 uncultured Thermococci archaeon | reverse complement strand
GGTCTTGAGTCTTGAGCACAACTCAAGCCCTTGTGCCATTTTCTGTTGATTTACTTTTGGTGGATGGGACTTCCAATGCAACTACGTCTCCCGGAAGCATTCTATTAATATCGGTTCCATCAAAATCAGAATCCAAGCTTACAAGATTCAATCCGAATGTTTTGGCCACGAAATAATGAAGAGAATCATCAAACGTTAGACTGAATTTCTTTGATATAGTACAGATTTCAATTTCATCTTGAGGCGTAGTTGAATAGGTCATGAGCCCTGCAGAAGCTGTTATCACTCCAAGGAAATCTCTATATGAATCTATGCCTCTTAATTTTTCAAGAATGATTGCTATTGAGTGCAACGCAAATGAAGTAACGATTACTTGGATTTCCCCTTTTTCCACCAATCTCAGGAGATCCAAGCAGCTATCCTTGTTATCCTGTTCCAAGAGGACTTCAAGAAAGATATTTGTATCAATTAGATACTCTCCCTCCACCACTTCATCGCCTCTTCCTGTAATTCAACAGATGTATACTTATCTCTGTACTCTTTTAACATTCCAACCAGTGCTTCAAATCCCCTTTCTTTTCTTTTGTTTCCCATTTTGACCAGGACTCTCACAGACTGGGGAACGACTATGATGTTATCCATATTATGCATGTGTCTTGGTTCTTTTTTAACCTTTGCATTTAACATCGTGAATTCATTTTAGAAGACGAAGGAGTTGATAACCATAATACTCATGAAGCACAACTTCCATTTCTCTTCAGGATGTCGTATAAAGAAGGACCAAATATCTGTATGTAGTAGACTGGGGGTCGAAAATAGACAAGGCGATGCGATCATGTCCAATGGCCAGGAGTTCGAATCTGGGAAACTCCATCATTCTCTGCTGATACTATGTTCTGATATACTGAACTGAAATGCTTTCTAATTAGAAAAGATATTTCATACTCTCCTATTTCCGTAATTGTCTATGAAAGGGATTCTTCACTATACTCGTAAACTGCAACCCGAAAACCTTAAATGCACCCATTCATTCTTGAGCAGGATAACCATGAAAAGCTCTATCTTCAACGTGTTCGTGCCTGCAAAAAGAGGATACGCCCTGTACAACACGCTTCATGAGTCCATTCTTTTCTGTGATGAAGAACTCAAGAATGCTCTGGAAACCAATACATACGATTCAATGAACCCAGAATACATTCTGGCTCTAAAGAAAAATGGAGTAATAGTTGAGGATAGTACGGACGAAATCACACTTTACCGATACAGATACAATTCCAGGGCTTTCAGCACCAGAAAGATGCAGTTCGTCGTTGTTACCACCTACAAATGCAACTTATCATGCCCGTACTGTTACGAGGGAAAAGGGGAAGTATACTCGGAAAAGATGGACAGAAAAACTGCAGAAAGGACTGTAAAAGCTATGCAGAATCGTATTCTCCATTTGCAGACAAGAAATGTTACCCTGATTCTCTTTGGCGGTGAACCGCTGCTCAACATGGATGTAGGACTCCAGATTCTTGAGGAAATGAGAAGCTGGTGCAGGAGTAAGGATGTAGAAATGCGCACCTTTATGGTGACAAATGGCACACTGCTCACTAAAGAGAAAGCTGCAGTTCTGAGCCCATATCTTGAAGGTGTACAAATCACGCTGGATGGCCCCCAGCCTTTCCATGACACAACACGAATCTACAGAGATGGAAAAGGTACCTATAATGAAGTTGTTCGCGCAATAGAGACAGCTCTCGATTCTGGCATGAGTGTTTCTCTCCGCGTTCAGGTAAGCAAGGACAACTATTCACAGATGGGTCAGCTCTTTCAGAATATTAAGGGATTCCTGGTAAATGGTAAAGTGAGTCTGAATATTGCTCCATTATCTTATTATTCCGGTATGTGCAGCAGTTTCTCCTCTCATTTTCTGGAGAAAGAAGAGCAGGAGACCGTACTGCCCGCAATCCTTCAATACAATCCCCATGTGAAGCCTATACCTGTGTATCTGCCGTGCGTTGCGTTCAGCAACAATTTCATCTTCGATCCACAGGGAAATATCTACACCTGCATCACGAGCCTGGGTGGGGATAGAAGGATTGGGTACCTGAATGAACAGGGAGACATTACATGGGAATATGAACTGTATGAATTCATGGGGCGCAACCCATTGAAGATTTCAGAGTGCAGAACCTGCCAGTATCTTCCTTTATGTGGAGGAGGGTGTCCGCAGACAGCGTTCCTTACCAATGGTACGTACCAGAGTGCTGTTTGTGGTGGCTCAAAGAAAGTTCATTTTGGAACTATCAATATCTACTTGAGACGAAGATTTCCAGAGAGGTTTTAATAAATGAAGGAAGATTGTAGATCAAATGACCAGATACAGACAGATACTGTCTCAAGAAGAGGTGCAATCAATGGTAGAAGAAAGAGTTTACAGTCTCAGGAATGGCTTGAGTGGCATTCAGAGGGATAGAAAAAACGTGGAGGTTATCTTATGAGATATTCCCTGTACAATCTGTTCGTCCCGTGCAGGAAAGGATTTGCAGCATTCAACACATTGAGAGGATCTATTCTCTTTGTAGATGAGGAAATGAAGGGAGTACTAGAAAGTGAAGCATTCGGCTGTCTCAAAGGAGAGGATATAACAGCATTGAAGAAACTTGGGTTCATTGTAGAGGACCATTTTGATGAAAGAAAGATAGTTTCCTATCGCATGAAGAGCTTCGCCTACTCCTCAGCTCATGGGAGCATCAGTGTCCTTCCAACGTACGCCTGTAATCTGGCATGTCCCTACTGCTATGAAGGAAAGGGGGAAATTCACAGAGGAAATATGTCAGAAGAAATGACGGAACAGGTCATCAAAGGGATAAAGGCCTACTGTCTGGAGAACGGTGTTCAGAATCTGGGAATGACCCTGTATGGAGGAGAGCCTCTGCTTCACAAGAAAGCATCATTCCAGCTCGTCCAAAAACTTGGGGAATGGGCTGAACCTCAGGGAATCCAATACAGCTGTAACATGATCACAAACGGTACCTTGCTCACTAGAGAGGCACTCTCTGAATGTGAACCACATCTCAAAATGATCCAGCTCACCCTGGATGGCCCGCAACAATACCATGACAAAAGAAGAGTGCAGAAGAATGGGGAGGGTACGTATGCGAGAATCATGCAGGCTGTCCAGACGGCACGGGAAAATGAGATTGCAGTCATGCTCAGAATTCAGGTAGCCAAGGACAATATGCACATGATGGATGCATTGTTCTGCGATCTGGCAGAAAGAGA
>CAZFAR010000274.1:0-3363 GCA_964516825.1 uncultured Thermococci archaeon | reverse complement strand
GTAAAATCATAGCCGCTGGTGGTGATACGATCAGGGCCTTGTATGAGGACTATGAGATCGAAGTAAAAGTGTCCAGTGGCTACGGTTCTGATCCATTTTTTGACTTTAAGGGGGATGTTACTCCTATAGCTGTCAAAGAAGAAAACAAGGGTGCGTATATTAAAATGGAGCTGTTTTTCAATCCAAATACAGATCCAGCTGCTCTATTTCATCTTGTGGGTCATGAAATGTTCCATGTAAGGCAGATTGCTTCTGGTGAATATCATGATATATCAGTTACGACAGGGGAACAGAATCTGAGCCATAGAAAACGGGCAAGAACAATCGCTCACATGGAATTGGGAGCCTACCAGTGGAACATGAATTTATTACATTTATTGAGTTTTCCAGGTGCAGACAGGATATTCATAGGTTTGTGGCTGAAGGCACAATGCAGACTTAACCCAGACTGTGATCCAGATGCGATCGAATCACCTTTTTAAGTGTACATTCTAATACGAGATGATATACATGAGAAAAACCTTTATATCCATAGTAGTGGGCTGCCTCTTGTGTAGCTCTCTCCACAGAACTGATGACTGGCCTATGTTCCAGCATGATCTACAACGCACAGGATTTTCCACCTCAGACATGCCTGAATCTTTGCATTGCTTGTGGAAATTTGAGAGACCTGATAATCGCCTGACGCACCTTGTTGTCTCAGGAGGAAAAGTGGTCGCAGCAGCTCAATCAGGGCCTGTGCTTTCTCTGGATGTCTCAGATGGCTTCCTCCAATGGGAAACCAGTGCACATGTTGAAGGCTTTCCAGTAGTAGATAAAGACAGAATATACACTGGACTTGATGAGGGGATTCTCTGCCTCAATGCCGATACGGGAGGGTCCCTGTGGCAGTATTATGAGGAATATTCTTACTTTGAATCTCCCCTCATTATTGACAGATATCTGGTGACAAATACCATAGTAGCAGGATTCATTGATGGCCCCGGCGTCCCTGCAAATGTTTACGATAAGAACAAGGAGATGCTGTGCCTGGATGCAGAAACTGGTGAAACAGTGTGGGAGTTCATCACGAGAGAGTATGTAGCCCCTCCAATTTACTACGACAATAAAATCTATGTACATGATGGAACCCGGTTGTACTGCCTGGATGTGAAAACAGGTGAACCCATCTGGGAAAAAGAAAGCGATACAAAGGGAGCAGATTACTTACTTCTCTCACAGGACGAAAGAATCTTCGTCGTATCTTACGGAGGAGTAGTGAACTGCCTCCAGAGAAAGAATGGGGATCTCTTGTGGCAATTTGACTGCGGAAGTTCCATCGAAAATGCACCTGCCCTGGGGTACGGAAAGGTGTTCTTTACCTCTGCAGAAGGGATGCTCTACTGCCTGGATGCCAGAAGAGGGAAGATGCTCTGGAGAAGAGAGGTAGGACATGGATTCTGTTCACCACTCATTGCTGATGGGAAGGTGGCACTAGGAGGGGAGGAGACATTGTACATAGTGAATGCCTTTTCAGGTAAAATCCTTGAGTCTTTCCCTGTAGAAGATCAGATAACATCTATTGCTCTCTCTGATGGGAATCTGATGGTGGGGACTTGGAATGGGAAAATCTTATGCCTTAGATCATCTGAAAAAGACTCATTCTATCAAATTCTTATGACATGCATTGGGGCTGTGATAAGTATTGCAGTACTTGTTCTCTATGCGAAGAAGAAGGCACACAGGTGACCATTTTAAACATTGAGAGTCAATGCAAATTCGCTCACATAAAGCTGACAGCTCAACAGTGGAAATGAGTTTATTACATCTGCTGAATTTTCCAGGTGCAGACAGGATATTCATAGGATTGTGGCTTGATGCACAATGCAGACTTAACCCAGACTGTGATCCAGATGAGACTGGGTCACCTTTTTAAAGATCACTCCATTATGGTGATGCACATGAGAAAGAAATTCATATTCATAGCAGTGGGTTGCCTTTTGTGCAGCTCCTTACACAGAACTGATGACTGGCCTATGTTCCAGCATGATCTACAACGCACAGGATTTTCCACCTCAGACATGCCTGAATCTTTGCGTCTTTTGTGGGAGGTTGAGGAACCTTATTACGGACTGTCGTATCTCATTATTTCAGAAGGGAATGTTATTGTAGCTTTCGATTCCCACGCCATTCTCTCCTTGAATATTACGGATGGCTCTCTCCAGTGGAAAGCCAAAAGGTATGTTGAGGGATTTCCAGCAGCAAGTGCAGAGAGAATATACGTTGGGTTTTTCGGTGGAATTCTCTGTCTTGACGCTGACACGGGAGAAGAATTATGGCGGTACGATAAGGAGTATGTCTCCTTTGATTCTCCTCTAATTATAGACAACTATACAATTACAAATTCCTTCATAAGAGGACTTATTTTTGGTCCCGATATCCCCCCGAACATTGATGAAGAAAGGAAAAAAGTGCTGTGTTTTGATGCAGAAACTGGTGAAACAGTATGGGAATTCTTCAGCAAGGAAAAATTTGTATCTCCTCCACTTTATCATGACAATAAAATCTACGCACATGATGGAACCCGGTTGTACTGCCTGGATGTGAAAACAGGTGAACCCATCTGGGAAAAAGAAAGCGATACAAAGGGAGCAGATTACTTACTTCTCTCACAGGACGAAAGAATCTTCGTCGTATCTTACGGAGGAGTAGTGAACTGCCTCCAGAGAAAGAATGGGGATCTCTTGTGGCAATTTGACTGCGGAAGTTCCATCGAAAATGCACCTGCCCTGGGGTACGGAAAGGTGTTCTTTACCTCTGCAGAAGGGATGCTCTACTGCCTGGATGCCAGAAGAGGGAAGATGCTCTGGAGAAGAGAGGTAGGACATGGATTCTGTTCACCACTCATTGCTGATGGGAAGGTGGCACTAGGAGGGGAGGAGACATTGTACATAGTGAATGCCTTTTCAGGTAAAATCCTTGAGTCTTTCCCTGTAGAAGATCAGATAACATCTATTGCTCTCTCTGATGGGAATCTGATGGTGGGGACTTGGAATGGGAAAATCTTATGCCTTAGATCATCTGAAAAAGACTCATTCTATCAAATTCTCATGACATGCATTGGGGCTGTGATAAGTATTGCAGTACTTGTTCTCTATGCAAAGAAGAAGTACATGAACACGAGGGAATCATGGAGGGCAGCTTCGATCTTCCTGCTCCCCCTCATCCCTACGAGGTTCGCATACACGATGAGCTTCATCATCATCCGTGGATGATAAGCAGGTGCACCCCGGTGATCATACGTTTCCACCAGCGGTCCAAGGTCCAAATGGTCGATAATATCACTCACCGTGCGTGCAAGGTGGCCTTTGGGCACGTAATCCT
>CAZFAR010000273.1:0-3381 GCA_964516825.1 uncultured Thermococci archaeon | reverse complement strand
TTGCCTGCGGCATGACAGAGGATACTGAATCTCTGGTCAAGAAAGCATGCTCTTTGGCCAGGGTAGCTTCTCCCCATCGAAAAGAGAAGATAGAACTGGAAGAAATCAAAATCCACGAGGATGAAACGAGAATACAATCCAGAATGCCCCCAGGGGATGTCCCATTCGAGGAGAAGATCTCACGATTAGCTCGATTATGTACATTGATACAGAACTATGACAAAAGGGTGAAAGCAGTCTCCCTCAAGTATACAGATTCTCATGGGCTCAAGTACTTGTTGACCAGTGAGGGTACGAGAATCACTCAGGAAGTGGGCCATGTCTACAACTACTGCTGGGTAACGGGAAAGGAAAACGAGACCCTGACTGCAGCCAGAGACGGAGTTGGGTCGACTGAAGAAGGCTATGAATACTTCGAGATAGAGACAGAAGAGAAGATTGCTGAACGCATAGGAAGACGAGTAATCCTCCAGTTGGGAGGGAAAACCCCGAAAAAGGGAAGCTTTCCCTGCATTCTAGGTCCCAGAGTAGTAGGAGTATTAGCACATGAAGCATTAGGCCATCTCGCAGAGGCAGATCTAACAGTGAATTCAAGTTTCAACGGCAAATTAGGAGAGAAGGTAGCTTCTGACACTGTCACCATGGTGGATGCACCGATCAAGGGCACCTTTGGCGCGTCAAAGTACGATGATGAAGGCGTCTTAATGCAGCGTGTCGATATCATCAAGAAGGGTGTATTCTCCGGGCTGTTAACGAACCGAGAATATGCGTGCATGATGGGTTTGCCTGTCTGCGGATCTGCCAGAGCTGAAAGCTTTCTTTACAGCCCCATAATCCGCATGAGAAACACCTTTCTTGAGAAAGGCGATCACACAGATGAGGAATTGTTTGAAGGCATCGACTTCGGGTACTACTGCGTGGACTACCGCGGAGGACAGGCCCAGTTGAACTCGAGCTTCCAGATCGGTGTGCAGGAGGCTTTCGAAATACACAATGGAGAAATTCAGGATCCCATCAAGGATCTTTCCATCAGTGGAGTGGCTGTGGAAGCTCTATTCCTCATTGAGGGTGTGGGCAAGACAGTCGGATATGAAGAAGGCTACTGTGGGAAAGATCAAACAGCAGCAGTTTCCTCAGGTGGACCCTTGGTGCGCATTAAGGAGGGTGGAATCCTCTTCGGAGGGAGGGAGTAACATGTTGAACTTGTGTCAGTATGCAGTGTCTGCAGGTGAGAAAAGTGGTGCAGATGAAGTTGAAGCAGTCTGGGTAAAGACTGTTTCCACATTGATTGAAGCTGAACTAAGCGAAATAAGCAAAGCATCCATGATTCGAAATGAAGGCGTGAGAATACGGGTGATCAAGGACAAAGCTATCGGTTCTGTCTTCACGTACCGAATAGATGACGCAGGTTTGAAGACCTCTGTTGAAAAAGCATTGGCTGCAGCCAGAGCATCCAGAAAGGATGAAAAATGGGACTCACTTCCCTCAACAGGGAAATACTCCTCTGTAAATGTTTGGGATCAAGCTATAGCAGATGCGGGCTCAGAAGATCTGATGGAGCCCATCATAGAGATGCTCCAGTTACTACCTGAAGATATTGCACCGTACCTGGCAGTGAACCAGGTTGTTCTTGAGGAAAGGGCCTGCGTCAACAGCAGTGGAATAGAACACAAGGACAGAGGAACATTACAGGCGTTCGGTATGCTGGCGATTGGAAAACTGGAGGATGGAGTAACTCCAGCCTTTGAGGAAGTATCTTATCTGAGGAAATACAATCCAGAGCCACAGAAGATTGCTGAATCAGTAATCCATGAGATCAATCTCTTCAAGAAAACAGAAACAGCTTCTCCCGGGGAATTTCAAGTGATCTTTGCTCCAAAGGCTCTGCAGGACCTCCTTCGCTACACATTGTTCAAGGCAGTTTCTGGAGAGAACGTCGCCCGGGGAAAGTCCTTGTTGGCTGGAAAAGAGGGGAAGAAGGTAGCCAGTTCCATGTTCACGCTGCACGACAATGGCATCAACCCAGAGGGATTCTGTTCAAGAGAGATGGATGATGAAGGCGTCCCCTGCCAGGATACTAGTATAATTGAGAAAGGTATCCTCAAAGGATTCATCTGGAACGATTACTGGGGAAAACGTATGGGATATTCAAGCACAGGAAATGCCTACTACGATGACAGGGTTGATGAAATGGCTATTCGCCACTCAACAATGGTGGTCAGCCCTGGAGACTGTACAGAGGAGGAATTGTTCAGCATAAAGGATGGATACTATGTATTGGGTCTGCAGGGTGCCCATGGGTCTAATCCTGAATCAGGTGATTTCTCTGTGCTGTGCACTCCGGCATACAGGATAAGAAGCGGAGAGATAACAGGCGGCGTTGTGGGAATGATGTTATCTGATAACGTTTTCTCACTACTCGAAAAAATTGATGCCATTGGTAAGGAGCCTGAAGCTGATGAGATCTCAATCCTGCCGTGTGTACGATTCGCTGACGTGAATGTGGCTGCCAAGTAGATGTACCTGGAAGAATCCAATGAAGGAAGAAGGCTGCATCTTTAACGAGAAAAGATGTTACACGTGTAACAACAAGAGATGTCATAGTATCTAATGAGGAATGAATTTTCCCAGATTAGGAGGTCGGATAACTTGGATAAGAACTATATCGAGAGAAACTGACAGAGACTCACTCTACCAATACTGCATTGACTACTCCATGCTGGCCAGGTCTGGAGGTCACTTTAGCCTTTCCCAGTTCAGTTTCAATCAGGGCGCCCTTTGTGATGATATTTCTCCTCACAAAATGACGGCTTGCCTGGTTCTCCAGTACGCTGATGATCTTTATCTTCTTTGTCCCTTCCCTTGTTACAACGTTGGCGAATTCTGTTCTCTGGAGTTTGATCTTCTTATTCCCTCCGTACACTCTCTGTATCTTCTTCTTTTCGGGGCCGATCTTCGTTTCTATGAATTCTCTTCCCAGTTCACGCTTCCTCTTCTTCCTAGAACTTCGAAGCAGTTTTCCTGTCCGTGTTCGTCTTGACCGTTTCTGCCAAATTGCCATGCCATCCACATTTCATAAACATTTATAAAGATTTCCTAAAAAAGTGTATTATGGAGCATTACTTCACCCGGAAACCTACTTCTCCAGAAAGGATTTTGCTAATAGAAGATACCTTGAGAGGGAATCATCTGCAATTCAAGACCAGCAGTGGTGTGTTCTCAAAGAATAGAATAGATTTCGGTACGAAAATTCTGGTGGAAACTGTGACAGTAAAGGGAAATGATCGTGTGGTGGATGTTGGGTGTGGTTATGGCGTCATAGGAATCAGTCTATCTCTTTTCTGTGATTCTGTATTATTGATCGACATCAATGAAAGAGCA
>CAZFAR010000272.1:0-3439 GCA_964516825.1 uncultured Thermococci archaeon | reverse complement strand
TGATAGGCCAAATCTTTTCGACGAGATGCAGATTCTGAAGAATGCGCAGATATTTCGAAAGATCCTTTTCTGGTATACGAGATCTGTGTGCTATCTCTGTCACTCTGGTAGCACCATTCCCTATAGCTTCCAGTATGGAAGAATATCGAGAAGGGTCTCTCAGTTCCCCCCTCAGCAGAAATTCAACCTCTTCGTAAAGAAAAGTGCCCTTTCTCAGAATTTTCTCCTCCATATTCTCAAATACAGTTTTCGAATCATCGAATTTCACTACGTAAGCGGGAATACCTCCCACAATTGAAAAAGCTTCCACAACCTGGCTGAAAGTGTAATGAGGGAAAAATTTCAGAACATCTCTGAAATGAAAAGGCTCTACCAGCCATTGGCCAGCTCTCCTCCCATAGAGCGGGCTCTTGTAACTGAGTGTACCCTTTTCCATCATAGAAATGGATGAACCGCACAGAATCAAGAGAAAATCTCCTTCTAGAATTTCATCCACAATCAATTGAAAGACAGAGGGTACTCCTGTGTCTTTTTCCACAAGGTAGGAGAACTCATCTACTGCAACTATCCTTCCTCCTCTTTTTACAATGTAGGTGAAAACATCATCAAAATTATGAACGTCTGGGGGAATGTCCTGAAAATGTCGGGCAGCCTCCTGAGCAAGTCTCTGGGCATTTGATTCAGTTCCTCTCCTATCTGCAAGAAAGTAGATGGAATCTTTATTTTTCAAAAAATTCTTGAGGATTTCTGTCTTGCCAACCCTTTTCCTTCCATAAAGGATAACCAATTGAAGTCCTTTCTGGTTGTAGATATCACCAAGGAATCTCATTTCTCTTTCTCTGTTCACAAAGGTTACGCTCATAAAGATCATCTTTTCAATCCGACTATGAAAGTTTGCACGTAGAGTGCTGTGGCAGTGGTCATTCAGTGACAGAGAGTTCCTCCCGCACACTCATTGTGTGTTATAGACCTAGATAATTAATGAATCCAAGTCTTTTGGATACTTCGTCAATGATACAGCACCTTCTCTTGTTACCAGAAGTGTATCTGAATGTCTGAATCCTCCGAATTTAGGCATATAGATTCCTGGTTCATTGCTGATCGTCATGCCGCTTTCCAGAACTGCTTCATCTCCTTCCTCGATCCAGGGAGGCTCATGACCCTGCAGCCCAATTCCATGTCCCATTCGGTGCCTCAAATATTTCTCGTATCCCTCCTTGCGAATGACGTTCAGACACACCTCATTGACATCACAGCATTTCCTGCCCTCTTTCACTGCTTTACCACCTGTTCTCTGGGCTTCTGCCATGGCTTCAAAAGCATCTTTCTGCTTTTTTGAAGGTGTACCCAGGAATACTGTTCTCTCACTCTCAGCATGGTATCCGCCTACTGCTGCTCCAAAACTCAGAATGATAGACTCACCTTTCCTCACCTTCTTGCTGGACGGCAGAGCATGAGGTAGCGCAGCATTTGCTCCAGAACACACTAGCCCGCCAGATGTTCCTCCCTGTACAGGTATGATCTCTTCCAGCTCCTCAAGCATCCTCTCTCCAACATCCATTCTGGTCCTTTCATTGATCTCGAACTCAGTAGTGCCATCTTTCGTGTAGTGGACAGCACGCTCTACTGCATAATCTGCAAATTCAGCTGCTTTTGAAATCAGGGCAATTTCTTCTTTATCTTTCAACTGTCTCATATCAGATACAATGCTGGTGGAGTGAACATCCAAATCTGATAGAATGTCATATGAAAATATGGATACACTGTTCTCTATTCCAACCTTGGTGAGAGAACGATGTTCCAGTCGGGATTTGATCCATGCAATTCGATTAGTTTTACCAGGGTAGTCAAAATAGGACTCCACATCAGCATACTCAGGGACACGATCAATCTCCAGTAAGGGGATTAGAAGCAGTGGATTTCCTTCACGTGGAATGACAGCTGCCAACGGTCTTTCTGTCTGCAGATGGAAAAATCCAGTAGCATACGCTATATTTGCTGGATCAAACAGGAGGAGAGCATCCATTTCCTCTGTTTCAAGGTATTTCTGAATCTGGAAAAGTTTCTTCTGGAAAAAATCATCTTTCAACTTCATGTGTTGCGCATGGATGATTACTATATTAAGGTTTTGATACATCCAATGAAATTTTCTTCTGCCATATCTATCTCCCTATCTCCCAAAACTTTTATAAAGCTCCACCGACAGCAGAGAACAGCGGCCGTAGTCTAGTGGCAGGACTCAAGCCCCCCAAGCTTGCGACGCGGGTTCGAATCCCGCTGGCCGCATTGGGGCTACGGTTCAATTCTGTCTTTTCAATCGACAAGAAATGACAAGACTTATGTATCCTAAGAGTTCCGCATGGGGAGAATGAAAACTTTACACTTTACACAGACCAAAACGGACTTCTAGGATTAACAATGGCCTGCATTCAAGACACACATCTCCAGCAAGGATTTCTATATGTCAAGGGCTATTACAAACTGACAATGATCACTGCGAACATTGGAGCTTTCCTTCTTAAAGCAAAGAAGAGCTCTGCTATCTCTACTTCTTTTGGAGGGAAGAAGGTTTCAAAGAACAGCTTTCTGAAGGGACAGTGACTGCATCTCTTCGCACACGTTACATGTATAACAAGTTCTCTTCATGTAAATTGATTGTGAAAGCTGAAAAATCTATTTCTGACATGACGGACACACATACGTAATAGACCCCATAATGTTCAGCCTTTCAATGGGGGTTCCGCACAGAGGACAGGGCTTTCCCAAAGCATGTGCACCCATGATCCTCTGGTAACCGCCTTTCCTGTTGTACAAATCGTAGGTATCATCCTTTCCTCCTGATCGAAGAGCTTCATTCATGACATTCTTCATAGCATTGTACAGCGTTTCTCTTTCCTCTTCACTCAGATCTCCAGCTTTCCTCCTGGGATGAATCTTCGCTTTATATGCAATCTCTTGGAAATAGCCGTTGCCTATTCCAGCAATCTTACGCTGGTCAAGGAGAACAGCCTTTATCATTTTGCTGCTGTTTTCTTCAAGAATAATATTAAAGGCTTCAAAAGTGAACTCTCTATCAAAAGGGGAAACACCCAGTCTACCGGGATACTCAAACGTGTCTAATTCATCTTCTCTGACCACTCTTAGGAAACTCATCCCATAATTATGGATGGTAAAAGCAGTATTATCTGTGAAATCAACCCGCAAAGTGAATGTCTCGTGGACAGTATCTTCATCAGTATAGTAGAGTACATTACCTGTATGTTCTCCGAATTGCAGGTACAAGTCAGGTTCCAACTTCACGAAAACCCATTTTCCTCTTCCAACCACAGATTGTACAGTTCTGCCTATCAAGGCAGCTTCAAACTCGTTTTTGGATAGATTGTAATACCCCTTTTCATTGAACTGGGCATTTCTTACTGTTTTTCCTTTTAGCTCCTTA
>CAZFAR010000271.1:0-3447 GCA_964516825.1 uncultured Thermococci archaeon | reverse complement strand
CAAGTAACGCATTCAGTTTCCGGAATATCCCTTTTTCAGGTTACATCAAATCATCTTTTCTTTCTCCAATTCATAACACAAGATCCTTGTTACACGTGTAACAGAATTCAGAATTGGCGATTCCTCTGCAATAGCTTCAATTTCCTGTCTTGAAACACTTTTTACTTCATTATTTTGAGAGTATCTGCCACAATGAATACGATAACTGCAAGACCTACTAGAACAATAATTAGAGTTTTTTCATCGTAAATTAGTTTTTCTTCCGATTTGCTGAAAAGATTGACTCTCTCATCAGTCTGGGGGTCATAAATTTCTACAATCTCTATATCCCAGTCTAAAGAGGATCTGAATCCTGCCCTGTCGTAGGGTGCGATGAAATTCCGGTACACGAAAGGATTTCCATAAGATCTTGGATCAGACTTGATCTTTTCTGCAATCTTGTTGCTGGGAATGTAGGCAGGATAGACGTGCGCAGATTCAGGTGCAGTCCAATGCATGATGGTAGTTGATATACCCATGACAATGCAGTCCATACGCGTGTGCATGGCTTCATCAACGCATTTTCCCAGTTCCCAGTTCTTGGCACTGAAGTACAGGAATAGAACGTCTCTTTTCTCCCCTTCTTTTAGAATGAGATCTGTAACACGATTATGGTATTCATATTTCATTTCATCTATTTGGTAAAGCTTCTCCTGCACGAGCTCAGACCGCTCATCCAATGTATTGATATTATATATGATAGCAAATACAAAAGATGTCCCTCGTTCATCGTGAGTCGGTTCTGCTTCCCTTTCATAATCAGAGCTTCCCTCTTCCAGGGGATGAGTTGTTTCCACTGTTGTTCCATCCAGGTTCACCAGGTAGGTGAAGGGGATATCTAACACTCCATAGAGATATTCAAGAGGCTCCATGCGCAGATCAGTAGCTAGGACACCTTTTTCATTCTTCTCGATCAGAAAATGAAGCAGCTTCATGATTGCATCTCTTTCCAGATCCAAAAGCTTGCGATCGGAAGACCACCCCTCCAATTTTCCATATTCGGAGTTCTGCCAGAGGTAAAACCTGCTGCCGTACACAGAACAGGTGACTGAGATGAGGTTTTTGTATGACTGTGCTGTTTCAAGCGGAAATTCAGCAATGATCTGGGTGAGCAAATGATATCGGTAGGGTTCAATTCTGTCTTCATAGACGAATTCAGAATTTGTTGTAATGAACAGAGCCACTCGCTCCAGAAGCGGAGGTTCAACGTGCTCCACCTCCAAAACCTTCTGGATGTACCGCAGGGCAATCCGATTACTGCCAAACGTCGCACTGGCAAATTCCCCAAGATCAGGATCGTGAGAGTAGATATCTGCCAGAGAAGCAATGATCTGGATTTTGTCCTGTGTGAGTTCACCAGTTAATGACCGCGCAAGCTCCTTATCAAATTCATAAAGTCGAGACAGGTCAGAAAGGGCAAGATAGCTCTCTCTCGACAGGGTGTTGAACTGGAAAAACTCTTCTGAAAGCTCTCTATCTTCGAGGTACAGCTCGGTGATGTATTGAAGAATTCGGAAGTCCCGAGGCTGATATATCTCAGAGAGTGATAAGGCCAGGTTCCTGTCCATGCTGTAGAGAGTAATGAGCTCTTGTACTGTGCCAGATTCAGACAGGGTAGGATCCGAAGTGAACCAGGGAGCAGCTGACACGGAAAGGGCAAGATCTACTGGCATATCTCCTACTGTTCTGACCATTTCTTGTATCCTCGACTCTGTCGCGATGAAGTACCAGCTTGCAGATGTTATATTTTTCGCCAACTGGACATCCCTTTCCGCCAGTAACAGTGTCTGTTCCAGGATATCCAGCTCAAGAGGAGAGATGTTCCTCTGAAACCAGACAGTTTGAGAGATACTCAATGCTGTCTCGGGATCCTTCCCAGCAACGCTTGCCAATATGCTGAGCGCTCGTGCTTCATCATCTGTTATGTAATCCTTCAACCATTCTATGTTCAGCAGGGCGAACCCAATCCTCTTGTCAGCTGAATACAGGAAGACGATCTCCTCACGGTAGGAGAGTTCCTTTTGACTCCGGTGTTTTTGGGCATATCTCACCCAGGGATAGTCATCGACGACTTGAAGGAAATAGCTTCTATCGTACGATTCTGGAGAGCGCAAGACTGTTACGAGAAAGTAGCCTATCACTAAGAGGATGATAACAGGAGCAGCTGTGCGCATGAATTTTTTCATTATCTCTTCTTCATTCACGGGGTATTTAACTTTTTCCCAGACTCTGACTCTGTTGAATGCTGGATTTTGTATTGTTCCTGTACGTGTTCTTCTATGATCTTCTTGATCTCATAGAATCGTTCTGATCAATGCAATGAATATGCCATGAAACTGATTTTTTGTTACACGTGTAACATGGAGGTCCATCTTTGGTTGCAGTAGACGAGATGAAGGACATCTGGGGCTCACGGCCTGAACTGTGAGAACTAATCTGGAAACAGGTAAGCTACTATCATTGATCCTGTGAAGGCGAGGGGGAAAGTATAGAAGAACATGATTATACCTATCCGCAGAGAGAGGTAAGTACTGACCTCCATGTCAACGATACCCTGATATGCGGGAATGGAAAGAGCTAGTGCAGTAATGAAACATGCGAGCACACAGAATACAAGAGTGGCATAGAAAGTTTTGCGCACTGACTTGACAAAGAAATAGCCAAGGGCTCCGCAGAAGGGAGCCACCAGGTAAGTGAGAGGGATGAGAAAAGGGAGAGGAGATATGCTGCCTAGGTGAAAGCCTACCCAGTAGTTGGCCAGAATTACAGAAAGACAGAGCACGTAGACTGCTTCCCAGATAGTTGTTTTGAAGTTTCTCATTCAGGTCACCCAGTATTCCTGAATAGTAATGGTGACAGTCATTTCCTCAAAGGGGAGTTCAATGACAGCACCACCAGTAACAAACCACAGCATTTGCTCTGAATACTGCTGTTCCGTCTTCAGATTACTCATGTAGACAGGATGTATCTGAGCAGTGATAGTAATGTCTGTTTCTCCTGGTCTCAGAAGCGTTCTCTCCCTCATGTCGAAGTTTCCCAGGAACTTTCCATTAGCATAAACGTTGATCATGATGCTTTGTAGTACAATGTCGAGGGAGGAGGTGTTATTAAAGTGAAAAGTGAGGTAGATTGTATTCTCTCCTGCAATGTACAGGTCCTTGAGTTCTCCTCCAAGTCTGTGGGTTGCCTTTGTTGCTTCAACATAGTTGTATGTGGTGGTGTACAGTGTGTAGCAGCTCGCCACTGTTAGGATACCCACCACACTGGAGAGGATGATTTTCTTTGATTGTGGTTCCATATGATCCCATCTTGATTTCAATCTTCACACGAGGTAGCAGGATACGAAATGGTGGCCACCAACATCCTTGGGTTCAGGATCTTCTTTTCTGCAGATATCCATGGCGTAGG
>CAZFAR010000270.1:0-3472 GCA_964516825.1 uncultured Thermococci archaeon | reverse complement strand
CTTTTCATCAAGATTTAAATTATAAAAAATGATTTTGAGAATTCTTTTTGTTGTCAGACAGCGGAAAATTGATATTTTTGAGAATTAATCAACTCTTGTAGAAATCGTTATGTGCCCCGCATGACCTGATTCGCAGAGAAAGGAACATTTATAAATCGCAGAACAGATCAAGGGCAATGAACAAAGTAGTTTATCTCCCCATCATAATCATCATTCTTGGAGCAGCCTACCTGATGATTCCAGAAGAAAAAGGTCAGGCCCAGACCCTAGAGGAAGGGATGCAGTTGGCCAAAGAGCAGGACAAGCTCGTCTTCCTCTACATCAATGCCAGCTGGTGCACTTACTGCCGCATGCTGGAACAGCAGTTTTCCCAGTCTGAAGAATTCCAGCAAGTCATAGAAGAACACTACATCTGGGTTACTTTGGATTTTGAAAGAAATCTTGCACTTGCCCAGCGATTTGGTCTCCGCGGACCCCCTGCAATGATCATTCTCGATCAAGAAGGCAATGCTATCACTGGAATACCAGGGTATCCACCCAATGGAGTCCAGGATGTCATTGCCATGCTAAGAGAGGCTCTAGGATGAGTTTTTCCAGCTTTGATGTTTACGAAATGGTAAAAGAACTTCAGAATTTGACTGGCATGCGTGTTAACACTGTATACCAGATTGACCAGGATGTCAGGATCAAGCTCTTTGGAAGGGGAAGAAAAGATCTAGTCATCAGAAATGAGGCCTTCTACATCACGATATACCCCAAGAGAGCACCCCAAAATCCAACCGCATTTGCTATGCAGTTGAGAAAATATCTGAAAGGATCATTTCTGTACCAGGTGGTCCAGGTTAACTTTGATCGCATTGTAGAATTCCACTTCGGTTACGACGGAGAACCCCAGTACGTGCTGGTTGGAGAGCTCTTTGGAAAAGGAAACTTAATCCTACGTTCCCGTGAGGAGATCATCGGTGTCCTGAGAAAAGAAAAGTGGAAAGATCGCATATTGTGCCCCCATCAACCATATAAATATCCTCCTAGTCGATTATCCATTGATATTTCTCTTGAGGAGTTCCTGAAGCTGGGAATTGAAACTGAAAAGGATCTGGCTTTAACCTTCAATTTCGGTCATCTGTATGCCAGAGAGATCTTTCTACGCTCCGAAAACTCAACTCCTGAAGCATTGTATGAAGCAATGAACTCCTTTGAGAAGAATCCTAACATTGCCCTCGGAAAAGATGTAGTACCCTACGACCTTCTAGCCTATAAAGACTACGAAAAGCAGTACTACCCTACCTTTACAGAAGCAGTGGATGAGTTCTACAAGCCGGAAAGAAAAGTGGAAACAGAAGAGGACAGAATCATGCAATCCCAGAGAGAGGCTCTGGAGGATTTTAGAGCCAGGAAGGAGCTGTACACCAGATCTGGGAATTTAATTTATGAGAATTTTTCAGTAGTGCAGGATATTCTCAATACTTTGCTGGAAGCGAAAAGAAAATACGCATGGGGGGACATCAAAAAAATGGTAGAGGAAAGTGAGAATGTGACTGCCCAGAAGATCCTGGATATTGATTACAATAACGGGAAAGTCACAATAGACCTGGGGCAGCCTGTAACACTCGATTTGAAGCTAACGATTAATGAGAACGCAGCTTCATACTACGAACTAGCCAAGAAAATGGACAGAAAGATCACTGGTGCAGAGAAAGCTCTGGAAAGAACAGAAAGGGCAAGGTCAAAGAAACCTCCGCCTGCAGAAGAGGTGAAAGTTCTACGAAAGAGAGAGTGGTATGAAAAATTCCACTGGTGTTACTCCTCAGAAAAATTCTTAATTCTAGGGGGAAGAGACAGAAAAACCAATGAAATGCTGGTGAAACAGTATATGGAACCTTCTGATCTATACGTCCATGCAGACATACAGGGAGCTCCCTCTGTCATCATAAAGAAGGGGAGAGCAGCATCTGAGAAAACTATTACAGAAGCTGCCATTTTGGCTGCTGCCTATTCCAGTGCTTGGAATCATTTTGGATCTATAGAGTGCTACTGGGTATACCCTGAACAGGTCACGAAGAGCCCACCATCTGGAGAGTATTTGACGACAGGAGCATTCTTCATCAAGGGTTCCAAGAACTATGTCAAGGTCCAATTGGAGGCAGTAATAGGGGTATGTGAAGACAAAATCATGGGGGGAGCCGAATCTGCAGTCTCAGCACACACTGAATCTTATGTGGAAATTGGATTCGGAGATGAGAAAAAGGAGCGATTAGCAAAGCAGATATCAAAGGTATTGGGCTTTAGAGATATTGATGAAATAGTGAGGGCTTTACCGGGTACTGGAAAGATTCTGAAGAAATCAGCCTGATCCTGGCATGAAATGTTATACCCTCTCTTGACCTGATAGCAAAGATTTCAATAAACTGGTCCAAGAGCAATTCTGAATTGATGTAGGACCAGTTCAATAGAAATTGTTACACGTGTAACACGCAGAATTTCCTGTATAGGTCAACAAGGGTCAATATAGAACAAAATGTTGAGAAAGGATTGATGTCAGGTAGAAGTACAGTTCATCTGCATCCAAAAATCCTCTGTGACCCCAGATTACCTTTCCGTCCGGGGCTAATACCATTTCTGTAGGCTGTCCATAGATCTTGTACTGCTTTACTATGTCTGCATTGTCTGGATGTTCTCGATTCAGTTTGACAGGCACAAATTCCTCTGTGAGCAGACTCACAATGCGAGGATCCGTATAAGTATTTTCATCCATCTGCACACAGTATCTGCACCATTCTGTATAGAAATCAATGTAGACCAGTTTACCCTCAGTTTCAGCTCTCCTGAAGGCTTCGTCCAGATTGTCTATCCATCTTATTGGCTCCTTCGGTATGTATGAGAGTATTTCATCTTTCAAGTTTGCCACTGCCAGTCGAGTCTGTTCCCGGTCCTTTCCTGCCAATACAAAGAAGGTCTTCCCACTCTGCACGCGGATGAAAAGATTGTATTCTTCAGTAGTTCTCAGGAACTGCTGTTCACGGTTAGACAATACACTTCTCACAATCTCCCCAATACCTTCAGGAGCATCTGGACCTCCCAGTATAACATAATACTGGTAGCCCTGGTAATCAGGGAATTCTTCAGCAGTAATGGAGATGACTTCAAACTCCTGGCTCAAATACTCGATCAGTTCAGGTGAATAGTCTATTGAGTTTGCTACCACCACAATTCTTATGGGACCTGTGAGGAAAATCAACAACAAGAGGAAGAGCATCCATTTCATGATGCAGTTTCTGTATCTTCTTTAAAAATCTTTTCGCTTATTCAGTACTCGTGTATGTAGTTAAATTCAACTCCTGTCGTTGAAACTTCTGCGCGGAGGAGAGTATCCTTTGTATTCTCTTCTCCCTTCAGTATTGCACTCACAGAATCAAGTTATCATTCCACCAGGAATGCTTTTTCCAGTTCAGTTACAGCCTCTACAATCCTT
>CAZFAR010000269.1:0-3499 GCA_964516825.1 uncultured Thermococci archaeon | reverse complement strand
GGGCGATGTAATCCTCGGTCCTCAAGCTGTATCCTATTTGATTGGCAATGCTATAGTTTTTTCTGCCAATGCTCACAGCGTCTACAAGAGACAGTCTCCTTTATTAGGAAATCTGGGAGAAAAGATTGCATCAAGTAGCATGACTATTCGGGATAACCCAACCCTTCCAGGGGACTTCAATTCCAGCGGATTTGATCGGGAGGGCACGGCACACCAAAACGTGCTCATCGTAGAAAAAGGTCTGCTAAGGAGTTTTCTTTATGATTCATTGGCTGCCAACCGAGAAAGTAGAGAGTCCACAGGAAACGCTGTTGGCACATTCAGAGAGCTTCCCAGAATCGGTATCTCTAATCTCATGGTTGAGAAGGGCTCCCATCGCCTTGAAACCATGATTGAAGAGACAGACAAGGGACTTCTGGTTAACAAACTCAGTGGAACATTCGACCAGATCTCGGGAGATTTTTCAGGGGCTCTAAGAGGAGCTCAATTGGTCGAATCGGGGGAGATTCACCATCCTGTGAAGCAGGCGACAATCTCAGGGAATGTGTTTGAGATTCTCAAGAGGGTCGACGAGGTGAGCAGCGAGACGGCAAGATACCCCAAAATGATCATGCCATATATGAGAATTCCAGAGATGCAGATTATCGCCTGAGGAGAAATGGAATTGAATCACAAGAACAAGCTACGAGACCGGTGAACTGCTCATGAGGAGACACAGACCATTATCATCACCAATCACATGGTAGCGCCTGTGAAGCTGAAGCGTTTGAGATGAAGAGCGGGCGCCAGCACAGACATGTTTATCAATTCCACTCTTATATTTCCCCACTCATTTGACACTGCTTCCACTTCAGAGAGGGCTTCCAGAGCACTCTGAACGAACCGCAGGTTCTTCAGTGCTTTTTGAACCTCTCCCTGCTCAACCAGGAATGTGCCATCTCGTGTCATTCCAGTAAAAAGAATTTTCAGCCGATCCATGACGTTAGTGTAGTGAAACCTGGTAACCAGGATTCCTTTCTCACATTCAGACACAAGATCGTCCAGTGCTTTTGTACCTTTTTCCATGAACACATTGGTTGGAATTGGTCCCATTACGTTAGGTTCAAGAGCATGTCCAGTGCTCCTTTTTCCTTCTCTGTGGGCGTGAAAAGAGTCGTAGACTACCCCCTTTGCCATTCCTTCAGTTACCAGATCTACTTTCTGCTTTCCTACTCCTTCAATATCAAAAGGAAGAGGAAATCCCCGTTCATCTGCCCCATCATCCCAGATGGACACTTTCTCGTCCATGAATTTCTCTCCTATGCGTCCCGAAAAAGCACTCCTGCCTTCCTGGTATGCTTGAGCTCCACATGCATAGGCTGCAACATATCCTGCGATTTCACAGGCTGCGAGCTCTTCCAGAATTACTGGATACACTCCATTGGGTATCTTCTCCGGATCTCTGGCAGCAAGAGCTTTTTCACATGCTCTATCAGTAAGAGCCTCAGGCTTCAAGTTCTGGCAGTTTCGAGAAGAGTTCTCTGCTACCCCTGTTGCCCCTTCTACAGTTGCGTTGATCTTGAAAGAGGAGATTGTACCCCTAAAATAGGCTTCTATTCCCAAAGAGATTGTCACCGCCAATTCCTCTACTCCCGTATAGTAGTAGCCAGAAACAGTGTCTATGCCTCGATCTTCCGAGTGATCCACTGATGCTTTTATTACTGAAGCTCGTTCCTCAGGGGATACTTCTACTGTTTTCTTGAAGAATCCTTTTACGGAGGGAATGGAGGTTGGCGAGGGGAGGGAAACAAAATCTTCTATCTCCTTTTGGACTCCTGCGATTTTCTCTGCCCTGCGGACAACATCTGCTATCGCTTCTGAAGTCAGCTGATTTGTTTTGGCCTTTCCCACCTTTTTCTTAGAGACAACCCTCAGTGCGAGTTCTCTGTTGTCTTCTGCCACATTCTGGTGGATATACGAATTGGCAAATCGGGAAATACTCCATGATCTACCCGAGAAACAGGCTTCGCACTGATCTGCTGTGGATTTTGATACCACTTTTTCAAGGATGGAGAGTACTTCTTCCTTCGTTAGAACCATGTTATCTTCCCACCTGTATGTTTCTGAATCGGGCAGGAGCGGCCCCGTTCCCTACGTACATGCTCTGGGGGGGATCTCCTTTCCCACAATTGGGAATACCCCACAACTGCCATTCCTTGGAAACTGCATCACAAGATTTCCAAAATTCTGGGGTCAATCCTGTATAACTGGGATTCTTTACGATGTGAGTCAGCTCCCCGTGTCTTATCTCATACCCAATTTCGCAGCCAAACTGAAAATTGACTCTTTTATCGTCAATGCTCCAGGACTTGAGAGTTTCCATATAGACTCCCTCTTTCACCTCTTCTAATAACTCCTCAGAAGTATAATCGCCAGGCATCAAGCTGACGTTGGTCATACGAATTAAAGGGATGCAATTGAAATCCATGGCCCGCATTGCACCATTACTGATCTCTCCTAGCTGCTCAGCAGTTTCTCTAGAAGTCAAATAACCAGAAAAAACTCCTTTGTCTATCAAGGACGATTCCCGTGCTCTGACTCCTTCATCATCATACCCAAAGGTACCAAGTCCTTTCGGGATTGTAGAGTCTGCTACAACAGTAACATGAGGAGATCCGTACACAAAGGTTCCTAGCTTTTCCGGATCCAGAAAACTCGTCCCCGCAAAACTTGTTTCATGTCCCATGACGCGGTCCAATTCGGCAGGATGACCGCAGGACTCGTGCACCTGTACTGCTACTTGAGAGGAATCCAGAACAATGTCTTTCCGTCCAACAGGGCTGCTGCAGGCTTCCAGGAGCTGCAGGGAGTCAGTAGCCACCTCTTGACAGTGGTCCAATAGATTAAGGGACTCTATGAATTCGTACCCCTGCTGGGAAAAGTTACCATCCAGAGATGTAGGATATGATCGTTGCTGAGCTTCTCCCCCTTTGACTGAAATAGCAGTAATCACCCCTCCACAGTACACAATCTTCTGGTGGATACGAGCTCCATTCGAACTGAAAAACCACTTTTCCTGTTCATGTGAGCCAATGCCAGCATAAGACACTCTAATATGTTCTTCCATAGCCATAGCTCTGCTGCAATCTACTAATAGGGACACTTTTTCTTCAATTGGTATTGAGAAAGGATCTTTCTTGATTGGTGATTCCCAGGAGTCTTCATACGATTTTGTTGCTGCGAGCTTCACGTCTTTCTTTTTTGTTAAAGCGCTTGCTCTCGCCAACTTCAATGCCATATGGACAGCGAATTCTGGGTCTTGGCCAGCAGCAAATCCCCATGCACCGAGGCATAAGACACGTACGCCATACCCCTTTCTGACTTGAGACACTACTCTCTCTGGATTTGCATTTCTTACCTCGATCTCCTCTTTTCGGTTCGTCACATATCTGACATCACAGTATTCGGCGCCTTGCTGAGAGGCATTTTCTATGACTCTTTCAAGATCTTCCATGGTAAT
>CAZFAR010000268.1:0-3503 GCA_964516825.1 uncultured Thermococci archaeon | reverse complement strand
TCTGTACGATCCCAATCCAGTAATAGACGACAAGTATCCAGGTGCCCTGCATTTGGATGTGGAGCGGGAATCACCTGTTTCCCTTTTCTTGGTACTGGTAGGAATGGCACTTGCGCTCAAGAAAACTGGCTGATCTTTCTGTTTTCTCCCAGGTGTATTGTTCAGAGGTGTGGCAGCATTTCAATTGGAGATGTTACACGTGTAACAGTTTGGGTTCGAAAGAAATGACCAAGCATTTTCCAGCATTCAGAATTGACAGCTTCCTCAGCCAAAACCTTTATATTTCAGCAGACCAACTTTTCTTGTGGAATCGACAACAGACATGCTGGAACGGCTGATAAGAGAAGAACAGAAAATCCGACAGCGAGCAGAGGAATTGGGAGTGCGGATAGGACCAGAACCTTCTGCAGATTACAAGGCTCCTTTCAGAGCAAAGAAGGAGATCCCCAGGACTGAACTAAGTGACAGGGAGCTTTCCTCTCTGTTTGCAGAGACCAAAGACATCCTCGATATTTATTCCCTAGACTATATTGCAGAGCATTTCGATGAGGCACAGAACCTCTACGAATCTTTGAGGGACAGACCTTTTGACCCTGACACTCTGGTAGGATCAAGAATTGCTCAGAACATTCATGAGCTCAAGACAAGGATTGACGCGGTAAGAGAACGAGAGTCGCCTACGAAATCCCTACAAGAGTTTCTCAGTGATACAAAAAGGCTCCTGGAATCTTTAGATACTTACGAGCAGGCGCAGGCAAAGAGAAAGTATGCTGACCTTCTGAGGAGAGAACAGGATCTTCCCCGAAATGTGGATTCTCACACAGAGTCAGAAATCCAGGAATACCTGACAGAGATTGGGAAAAGACTGCAGAGAGAAGGAAAGAAGACCTCTGAAGAGGTGGGAGAAGAGCTCATGGAAGAAATCAGCAAACTGATCGGTTCTGGCAGATATGATCCTGAAGGATATAACAGAATAGCGAAAAAGTTCAAAGAAGTGGCTGAAGATCTACCTGAGGATCTTCGGTTGAAGATAAGAGACAGGATCAAGGAGAGCTACACGAAGATGAAGGGCATTGAGAGGAAGACCGAGGCTGAAGAACGAAAGAGAGAGGTACGTACCAGACAGTTCTACTGGGATGCCTTCGCCTCAGAAGTGGAACAGCTGAAAGCAGATCTGGAAAGAGCGACATCAGGAGATTTCTTCCGCATCCATGATACTTACAATCAGTTGCTGGATTCTTTAGAGAATGCAGATCTCTCAGACGTTCCCACTGCTCAGATTGAAAGGGTGAGACCCCTCCTTGATCAGTGTTACTACCTGCTTGAGGAGCTCAGGAAACATGCTTGATCATCAGGGAAGACGTCCGAGCTCAACTATTCCTTTGGTTACAACCCTCTGTACTGTGGTCCTGGCTCCAATCTTCAAACTTCCATCACACATGACCTTCTGGAGGATAGAATCTGATCCCACTACTATATCTCCCTTGGAATAGACAACCTCTTTCGCTTCGCATAAGTTGCCCATTTCCAACAGCTGGTCAATGTTCACCGGGGAATTGAAAATATTCCTGTCTCCCAGATAAGCATCTCTTGCTTTTATGGTTCCCTTGAACTCACATTCTGCCTTACTCTTGACGACTGCTGCAACAACATCGCCGTGGATAACGTTCCTATTCCCCAGATCTGCTGTCTCTCCCGCTTCTACACTGCCTTTCACAATGACACCGTCGCCTAAACTGATGCTCCGGCTTGTTTTCAATCCACCGGTCAGGACCAGATCGCCCGAGAGACTGATATCAGAATCTCTGGCCATGATAGCGAAGGTTTTCAAAGCTATCTCATCTTTTGTCTGCTGTATGATACTTTGAAGTCTGGAAATCTCCAGATTTTTCTCCTCAACAATTTGTTTGAGCTGCCTTTCCGTTTCTGAGAAGTTTTCCACCTTGTCCAGAAGGGCCTTGTTGTCCTCAGTCAGCCTTTCGGCTACCTCTCTCAACTTGACTATTCCACCTTCTCTCCTGTAGGTTTCGAGCTCCCGGGTGAGGCGGGAATTCTCGTCCCTCAGTTCGGTGGCCATCCTTCTCAGAGAATCGATGACTTCGTCTTTTCCCTTGTCAAAGAGCCCCATGCTTCTCGACCTCCAGTCCTTTTCTGGAAGGCAAGTATATAGCCTTTTCTATTGATAGAATGGTTCAACTAAAACTATCAGGGTTCATAACAGAATCATCAGACCTTAGAGATTAGGAATGTAGCAAGACCGGTTCATGAAGCATCAGCCTTGGCACTTGGCTGAGTTCTTCACAATTCAACTACTATCTTTGCATGCAGGAACCCTCGCGTATCTTCTAAAAGAAAGCTCACTCTCCCTCTGATACCAATTTCAGCAATTGAAATCTTTATGATATGGAAGGGTGATACTACCTTATCAGATACAGGTCTCCCAAATTCAGGTTCTCTGAAAGTGGTGAGTAAAACAATGCCCTCTTCCTTTCTGATCAGTTCTTTTATTTCAATATCATATCCTTCTGGTTTCACCCCTAGGAATACACAGACCACCACGTACTGGCAGTAATCTATATCTTTCAGTTCATCTTCGTGGCCTGTGTACTGGACAAAATCGACAGTATCTTCATAGGAGGTAGCCACGAACAGCAGAGGGGGCTGACCCCTGTAAGAGCTCTCCCCTTTTACCACAGTTTCAAATCTCAGTTTATCTCCCTGGAAGATGCATCCAGTGACTACCATTATGCAGATGAGCAAGGGTGTGACCCTCATGAATTCACCATCTGATCTCACGCATTCCCCTATAAATGGTTTTTGTATAAGGAATGCCAACATGGGAGATTTTTCTGTACATGCATTGCTGCAAGAAGTAGTATCCTGCGGGTCAGAATTCAAAATTCAGTTTTTCACTGGCCTAAATACACAAATATCATCCTCTACAGCTCTGCAGAAAGCTTCTTCATACTTCACATTTTTCTTGTAGTATTCAGTAGCTATTCCTGTGAAGAACCCTGCCAGAAAGTGACAGACCGGTTTTTCACTATCTCCGTAACTCAAAGCAATCGGAGAGTCATGAACCTTGAAGCTCAGATCATCAGGACTGAATTGTGCTTTCACAAAGTCAGTAGCTTCAAGCTCTATAAGCAGATCCTGGATCGTAGTTTTCTCATCTTCATGCTTGAGTATTCTCATATACTTGTGCCCAAATTCCTCTCCTGCAGTGTACAGCACTTTGGCAGAAGATTCTCCTATAGATGCTTCCAACGTTTTCTGGATTTTCATAAAAATGCTGTTCAATACCACCAGTCTTCTTTTTTCCTCTACCGACAGGAATTCTTTCATTGTAGTGGCTATGTTCTGGAGCTTTATAAATTTACCTGGACCAGCCACGGTCTCTACTACAAATGAATGAACGGGAATGCTCGTCGAGAGAAGCAGTACAAAATGAGAGAATGAACCCAAACTGAAAGTGTGCCCCAGATGCAGCAAAATCAATTCAC
>CAZFAR010000267.1:0-3561 GCA_964516825.1 uncultured Thermococci archaeon | reverse complement strand
AGGGCGGCTGATAATCTTCAAATTTGCCAACCTTATGCATTGCCTCCTTCCATAGTTCTGTATATCTTTGGTAAGCTGCATCGCCTCCAGGTGTAGGTTCCACAATCATAATCCGTGAAGCAATGCGAGCCGCCTCTGAGACAATGCTCCAATGGAATGCAGGATCTGTCTCATGCAAGGTAAAGCAAAAGACAAGTGCATCAGCTGCACCCTTCTTGAATGGCATGTCCCTGACATCACCCTGTATCAGCTGTACAGGCAGATCTCTGTGGCTCACCAGCGATTTTGTGTCTTTATCCACGACGATGACATGGGCACCCTTTTCAATGAGAGCCCTCGTAGAATAAGCATTCTTTCCCACACCGCAGTCGATGACAACAGCATTCTCCACAGTGATGAGGGACCATATCTCTTCTTCTATTCTTTTTCGCTCTCTTTCGTAGGATGATGAAGTCATCATGATCTAGATCTGTCTGGAGGTGTTATAGCTTTATAGCTTTCTACAAGGTTGGTTCAGACTGGGAAAGGCATGTGCATTACAATCCAGGGAATCTGTCAGGAGAATAGTAAGAAAAAACACTGTATTTACACATATAACAGAACGGGATAAACACCTAAAAAATGAGAATCCAATAAAGAAATGTTTTTAAAGCAGACCAAGCAGTACACATATGATTATTCATGCTCTCGGTGGCTATGAGGAAGTAGGCAAAAACATGACTGCACTAGAGGTTCAGGGAGAAGTAGTCATCATAGATATGGGTCTTCGCGTGGACAGGATGATGATCCATGAAGACACTGATGTCCATTCACTGCAGGAGCACGAGTTGAGAAAGATCGGTGCTGTCCCTGATGACCGCCCCCTTGAAGACAAGAAAGTCGTGGGTATTATACTCTCTCATGGACATTTAGATCATATTGGAGCTATCAGCAAGATGGCAGCAAAGTACAATTGCCCTGTAGTGGGGAGACCCTTCACTGCCAATATAGCCCGTGAGCTCATGAAGGATGATGGACAGACAGACAAAAACATAATAACAGTAGAAAGAGAGGGAAGTCTGGGAAATTTCAGGTTTGAATTCATCAATGTTACCCATTCTATTCCAGATTCTTCGTTAGTTGCCCTGTACACGCGGGAAGGTGACGTCCTATATGCCAATGATTACAAACTGGATCCCCATCCTCTCATTGGGGAAACAACTGATTTCTCAAAACTGAGAGGAATACAGCCAAAATTGCTGGTCATTGAGTCAGTGCGGGTTGCAGAGCAGAAGAAAACACCTTCTGAGAGAATTGCTGTCATGATGCTGCAGGATTTCTTCTACAATGAGAACTTCGATTTTGACTGCTTGGTATCGACCACTTTCTCGTCCCACGTATCGAGAGTGCAGGCCCTAATAGATATCTCCAGCAAGATTGGAAGGCAGCCCGTTCTTTTAGGAAGATCCTTATGCAAGTACTGGAATGGAGCTTTAGAAGCAGGAATCGTTACCATGGATGTGGTGAGGATTGCCAAGCGCAGAGCACTGAACAAATTTCTGAAAGAAGCAGGTCAGAATCGATCACAGTATTCTCTGATCGTGACTGGTCACCAGGGGGAGCCTGATGCTGTACTGTCCAGGATGGCAGATGGAAAGACACCCTTTGTCTTTTCGAATCGCGACTGCGTTGTCTTTTCTGCTTCTACCATTCCCAATCCAGTGAATGAAGCGAATAGGTACAAACTGGAAACCAAACTGATGATGCAGAAGGTGAGAATGGTCAAGGATATGCATGTATCAGGACATGCATGCAAGGAGGATCACAGGGAGCTCTTAAGAATAGTCAGCCCTGAATACATCATACCAAGCCACGGCGATTTCGGAAAATTGTCTTCCTGGGGAGTTCTGGCAGAGGAAGAAGGATATACTGTGGGAAAGGATTTTTTCATACTGAAAAATACTCAGAAAATGAGAATTCCCTGATCTGGATCTGACATTCTCTTTTTCTCTCTAGAAAGAGGTTCCCGAATGTTACACGTGTAACAGGTCCAGCATTGCAGGCAGCACTTGAGAAACATTTATAAGATTAATTGATTCAGTCCATTCATGATTTCCAAAAGGATAAAGATTGCTGCTGCACTCACTGTTATAGTGGTAGTCTTTGCTGCTTATTGTGCATATGCTTCGAGCCACGTCTTTGACATGCCGGGAGAACCTACAGCATTTCCTGCCCCCATGACACTTGGTGATACGACATTGAATGCTACCTTAGAGACCTACATTGGTGGAGATCCTGAGAGAATGATTGAATTCACCCTGATCAATCCTGGGGTCAAGAGGATCTACATTCTGTTCAGAGCGTCAGAAGTAGAAACTGATAATCCTTACCTGCTGAAAGCATCTGCCAGTATAGGAGAAGGACTGGGAACAGCCATAGGGAAAGGGAAGCTGAAGATTGCTCCGGAGAACATCCACCCGAGAGAGATCACCTGGTTTCAGAAGGTTTTAATCTATTCTGGATTCATGGGTGGAGAGTCTGAGCCAGTCATCTTCTTCAAGACGCCCAACATAGGTGGGACAAGGGATCGTATCATCATCATGCGAGGTATTATCATTATTGAGTCTTCCACCTACGAGAACTCGTACATCCTGGCCTCCTATGTGCGGCAGCTGGTGATGTCGTGAAGGTCAGCGTTATAGATATATTCGTCATTGCACTGGTGGGGGTATCCTTATTCTCTTTTTCTACCAAGTATGAACCCAAGTACGAGTTCGGTTTTTCCGGTTCCCAGATATATAAGGCAGTCAGAGAGTGCGATGAACTGGACAGCACAGGTGTTCTATATACTGTTTACGCGAAAGGGTACTGGAATGCAGATGTCGGCCACTTTGAAGAGGAAGCCTTCGTCATTGATACAGGAAGAGGATACCTGGTACTGTTACTGAAAAATGGGAGAATAGTAACTGTAGGGGGGAAAATGAGTTACAAGGAGGATATTCAGGCCACAGACATTGAAATCTTTGTCAAAAGCAAGTCCTCAGTAATCTATGTGTTAAAACCAGTAAAGGGATCGAAAGATGACTTTAAGAGGTATGTGGAGGAATCTGCTCAATTCATCAACTATTCAAAAGAGGATATTGCTGTAACTTTAGTCATGACTTTAGAAGCAGATACTGAGCAATCCATACTGCTGGAATCTGAAATTGAGGATGTTTTGCGGAAGGAAATCTTTTTCATGAAGAAAGCAGATGTTGAAATATACGATGATGGTGTCAAGATTTCTGTGGAAAGATTGTCTATGAAGGAATTTGACCAGTTCTTCGTAGTCCTGGAAAGATACTTTGAAATTGAAAGCGTATACACTGGAGATATAACAGTGGTCTACCAGACAGCAGAAGAGATCGACGTTACCGATGTCGTTACTTTAGAGTCATATGAAGGAGATTCAGTATACCCGGGAAGTATTCACGTGAGGGTGTAGCATGCTGGAAGAGACCAGTACGTGGATGATCTCCTTTCTAAAAAGAGAGTACGAAAAAAGTGCATATAGAAGGATGATGGATTCTTTTTTCGCAAAGC
>CAZFAR010000266.1:0-3576 GCA_964516825.1 uncultured Thermococci archaeon | reverse complement strand
GCTCCTGGACATGTTTTCTCTTGTGCCATGCTTCACAATGATGTACAAGGTCAGGGATTGGCTTTTAGTACATTTCAGAATATTTCCCTCGGATTTGACTGATCGGTTTTTCAGTATTTTGTACGACCTGCAGGATCGAGGGTACATTAATCGGGTTAAGACGACCTTTCCAATTACCTATTGGCATCCTGATTAGCCTGGACAAGGACCATCTCCATCTCCACCACCATTTGGGACAACCCCATCCAGTGGTTCGAATGGAAACCCTTTCAATATGTTCATGTTCATATTTCTTCACCTCAGTTCCTATATTACGAATACCCTAAAAGGTTATGTGTCGTCAATTTGTTTACACGAATGCTTGGTAGTATGATCAAAGATTCGAAAAATGTGGAAGCACGAATGAGAGGTACGAGAATAGGGATCCATCCAATAACATAAGAAACTGCTATGTTATATAACAGTTGAGAGATGCCTGTCATTGAGAAGGAGAAAGCCTGAAAAAACTTCTGTTATATACTTGAGCAGGAGTGGAGGCAGATACTGATTTTGAGGCAACAGCAAATCCATATCTTTTTAAATTGCAGAGACTCCTGCTGACAAAGCGCAGCCCCAAGATCAGAAGGTGAATGAAATGAAATCAAGAAAAATGAGTATTGCCATCATGGTCATAGTCCTGCTTATTGCAGGAATATTCGAACTGCCCACAGCAGGACAGGAAGAACTTGTCATGTTGTATACAGATCATTTCAGTGAGTTGTGCGGCAGTGTTTTCTTACTCCTCTTCTTCATATTCGTCACTGTATTATACTGGAGAAGAAATTACAAACCTCAGTACATCCTGATCTTTCCTGTATTGGCTCTCCTCATCATTTTGAGCCTATTCAATTTGTGGGATACTCTAAACTGGGCATGGGACCTGCCCAGCCAGTACTTTGGTGACTTCTACTGGACAAATATGAAATTAGCTGCAGTTGGAGGATTGATTTTGAGTTTCATTGCATTCTTCCCCTTATTCTCTAGAGAAAGTCTAGCATACACTGTATATTCATTTCTCACCAGAAAGAGAGAAAGCTACCTTCCCGAACCTGCTCCCTTGTGGTTCTTCATCCCATGGAGTATACTGAAACTCCTGTTTGGTATGTGGCTGTTCTCAGACATGCTTGCAGGGCTGTGGATTCTGGGAGGGAATGGTATTACACTGTTCTCAAAGGATGTCACTTCTCTGTATGGAGAACTTCTGGTCATTGGCCCTTCCATTGCATCAGCTCTAGGATTCAGAATCTTCATCTACTGCATCCATCATGGTGTTGGGATCATCCAGTATGCACGTGAAGGAATCAGAAGAATGTTAACCAAGGATGAGCTTGAGACAATTTGGGGAAAAATCATGAAGATAATTGGCGTCATCCTCATTTTCTGGAGCACTTCCTCAATTTTCGGCATCACTGGTCAGTATGAACATTTGGTAGGACCATACCGTCATGACCTGTTTGCCTTCATGGTCGAATTCGGCGCAGGGATAGGTTGTATGCTGGTAGGAGGCTTCCTGATTGGAGATACAAGAAAGGAAAAGATATATCACATCATATCTGCATTAGTCTTTACCTGCATAGTTACAGCATTTGCAGTGTACTACAGTCCAGATGCAAGAGTATTGGCCGGATTCTTCATCGGCTTGTTCACCTTCCCTGTAGTCTACCTGCTCTTCTGGAAAGAGCTGAGACAGCGCATAAGATTCAGTTCTAGGACAGAAACCTACGAACATCTCACCCTGACAGGGGTTGCCACTTTAGCAGTCATTGCAGCAATCTTTATTGCACTTCTCATTGGTTCTCTAGGAAGCACTGTCTGGCTGAAACCGCAGCACAGAAAAGATCCCCTCAGTATCAATGCAGATCTGATTGCATTGGAGCTGGAATTGAACGCATTGAGTGCAGGACTGGACTTTGCAGAGATTCAGTGGGAATTTCCTCTTGAACCATCCATTGATAATCTCGAAGCCATAGAATCCTTGGTACGTAATAGTACAGAACCCCTCAGAATTGTACGATTGTGGGACGCCCCCCATACGCAGATCAGATTCAAGCCTTCTGTTGGCCTGCGATGGATGGAGATGGGTGATACTGATATTGTTCGATTTTCTATTGATGGTGAATTGAGGCAGTTCTGGATCTCACCCAAGAATCTGAATCTGGAAGAAATTCTAGAAGGATCTGAGAATGCCTGGTACAATGAGCACAAGGTCTACACCCACAGTGTGGGATACATTGTGGCAGATGCCACGACCGGGAAATTCGAGAACTGGGACTGGACCGCAAATTCTATCTACTTCGGTGAAGGGGGGTACAGGAATTTCATCTATGACTTTAGAACCCACGAATTACAGGGAGAATACACTGGCCCTGTAATAGCCCCGCGAATCCCTCTGAGAGCTGTCTTCACCAAAGAACTCACCTTCTACACGGGAGAGGCAGTAGCCTACATGAATATCTTTGAGAGAGCATCTGAGCTTTTCCCGTGGTTACATATGGATCCAGATCCGTATCTGTGTGTTCATGATGATGAAGTCTGGTACTCCATGGATATGGGAGCCTGCATTAACCCCTCAAGGGTCCCCCTGGTAAAAGCACCGTACATCAGACCGTTACTGAAGCTACTGATCAACACTGAAACTGGAGAGTATAAAGTGTACTACAATGATTCTGTAAACGATGAAATAGTCCTCCCATTGATTCTGAAGGTGTATGAGAATGTTACTCCTCTATCTGAAGCACCTTCCTGGTACATACAACAGTTACGGTACCCCGAAGTCTTCATGGAGGCGCAGGTTGAAGCCATGAATGTCTACCACGTCCAGCATTCTTTGTATGCCAGACAAAATGTATCAGTGTATGTGCATGAAGAAGATTTCTTTGAAGTACCCCAGGAAGAAGACTTGCGCCACATACTGCAGACATTCTTCGGGAAAACAGAGTTCGTTTCCATGCTTACCGTGGAATTCAGCGGGAAGAAAGTTCCCAATATTGCTGCGATCTGGGTGGTACAGAATGATTACCCCAACTACGGTAAGACATACTTGCTGAGAATGCCCTCCAAAGCAGATGAGGAGCTCCGGGTCATCGGGACCAGCGTCGTTCCCAATGCATTGACTGCAGATGAGGAAGTGAGCTACTGGACCAGAACACATGAAGGTGCTGACACAGGAAATATCTTGTTGTACAAAATTGGGGATAGGGTCTTCTATTTTGTTCCCTTTTATACTGGGAAGGAAAAGACAGTGACCCTCCAGAAGGTTGCCTGCGTCATGGCATTGACAGGTAGCGAGACTGAATCCCGGAAGGTAGGATTTGGTGATGATGTTGTTACTGCTTTTCGGAACGTATATCTGGAGATACTGGCATCTAAAATATCAGGCAGAGACATTGGTACCTACAGCGAAGCTATGGGAATTCTGGCAGGAGAGACAGTGAGGGGTGAAAACATATCTGAGATCATAGCAGAGATGAACTGGTTACTGGAGCAGAGAAAGATAGCCTTAGTTAATGGAGATGAAGTTGAAGCAGCTCGCCTGCT
>CAZFAR010000265.1:0-3612 GCA_964516825.1 uncultured Thermococci archaeon | reverse complement strand
GTCCTCTGTAATTCAGGTCCAGAAATCTTCTTCTGAATCCATACTTTTTGGAGAGTCCAGTTATTTCTGCAATGTAGTTTTTCCCCTGCTTTGAGTACTCCCAGTAGTCATGTTTTTTCACGAATTCGCCCACTACTTCCATTCTCAACTCCAGTCTCTCTGGTGTCAGTTTTTCCTCATATTCTTCTGCCCCTGTAAACATTTTTCTCACCTCCTTATGCTTCATTTCTCTTACTTATAAGTATCTTTAGGTACACATATTTAAATACTTTTCGGTGCTTTTGAGTATTTATGAAGATAAAGACATCAGCATCCATTGATGAGGAGCTGTTGAAGTGGCTGGATAGTGAAATTGGAAAGATGAGGTTTGCCTCGAGGAGTCATGGGATAAACTATGCTTTGCGGAAACTGAAGGAGAATTCACTCGAGGGGGGACTTCATGATTGACATAAAGAGGAGCCTTGTTCCTGATATCTTCTGGATATACCCAGGAAAATGAAATCCCTGAAGTAAGGAATGTATCAGATCCAAAAAACAAGTAGATTCGTCGAAATGTTACACGTGTAACATTTCGTCTCCCAGACACCTGCCGCACCTGAAAACTTGAAACCATAAACCTTTTATATTTACCTGAGCAGTAGTATGAAATCTTTAACAAGCTGTAAAAATACGTACGTTTGAGAATCTGCAGATATAGAAAGGTTCAAGAATACAAAATCTGTGGAGATGGTGATATGAACTTCCTCGAAATCAAAGATCTTGGAAATGGCCAGATACAGGTCTCATGGCAGCGGGGGAATATGACCCGGAACTGTCCCCAATCCATTCCTTTTGAAAATGTATTCACTTCAGAAGATCAGAAAGAGCTTCGCTGGTACCTGGAGAAGTTCTTTTCATTTCCTTATGGAGCTGAAAGGTGGCATGCGCAGAAGGTAGAAGAAAAAATGGAAGAATGGGGAGAATCACTTTTCAAGAAAGTCTTTCCCAAGTGTGAGTTTGATCCAGATCCCCATGAGTTTTATCAGGAAGCTGTAAGAGAAGGACTCGATGGGTGCGAACTCTGCATTACATCAGAAGATCCAGATTTTTTGAATATTCCCTGGGAGTTATTAAGAGATCCTACACCGGGGCGTGGGTACCTGGCTCCCCTTATGGGTGGATTCTATCGGAAGCGTACTGGCCAGAAAATCGAATTCCCTCCGACCTCCCCTGGCGAACCCTTCAGAATTCTCCTGGTGATCTCAAGACCTTATGGGGAGAGAGATGTCCCTCTTGGGACAGTGGCTCGTCCCATGCTGGAAGCATTACGGCCATTACGGCAGCACATACGATTAGAGAAGCTGCGTCCTCCAACCTTTGATGCATTAGTAAAGAAACTGAATGAGAAACGTGGATACTACCATTTAGTACATTTTGATGGTCATGGCATGTTCAAGAGGTCTTCTGGTTCTGCCATGCAGTTTGGTTCTATTGATGGTAAGGGGTTCCTTGCTCTTGAGAAAGAAGATGGAACTGAAGACAGAATCAGCAGTGAGAGGCTCGGACAGGAACTCGCCACATCCAGGGTACCCTTATTCGTTTTGAATGCCTGCCAGTCTGCTGAGGAAGGGACACAGGACCCATACTCATCTGTGGCCTCACAGTTAGTAGCTGCAGGAGCCAAAGGAGTGGTAGCCATGTCCTACTCTGTGCACAAGACTGGAGCATCAAAGTTCATGCAGCGATTTTACGAGATCCTTATAGAAAAGAAGTCTCTCTCAGAGGCTGTGGCTGCTGGAAGGCGGAGATTGTATGCAGAGACAGAGCGTGAATCTGTAGTAGGTGATATCAAAGTTCAGGACTGGATGGTGCCTGCCCTTTACCAGCAGGAATACAAATATACGCCAATCAGTGAAGAAAGTGTGTCTGCTGAAGAATTAACAGATGAAGTGAGGAAGAGGGCTGAAAAAGTGTGTCCTGAAGGACAGTTTGGATTCATTGGTCGCGATTACGACATTCTCCGCATTGAACGTGCTCTTCAGGATCCCCAGAAACCATGGGTGCTTCTCACCGGTATAGGAGGCAGTGGAAAGACAGAACTAGCCTACGGATTTGCTCGCTGGTATGCAGAGACTGGAGGGTGTCCTGGTGGAGTGTTTCCCTGTTCTTTTAGAGAAAAGGCTGATTTCGGCCAGGTGATAGGGAGTATTTTAGGGTTTGGAACTGATTTCTCAATACTGCCTGATGAGAGACAGTGGAGTTTTCTTGTCAGCTATTTGCGTGAGAATCAGTGTTTACTAATCTGGGACAACTTTGAAACAGTGAAAGGCTATCCTGCAGGAACACCTCTAGCTACTGATGAAGAACGAATCAAGCTGAATCGATTTTTGAAAGCACTTAAAGGAGGAAAGAGTCGGGTCATCATAACAACGAGGAAGCCAGAAGAAAGCTGGCTCAAGATTGGATACACCTTACTTGAACTCAAAGGACTGAAGGACGAGGATGCAGGTGAACTGGCAAGATCTATCCTGAGCACTGTAGGTCGTCATCCCGAAGATTTCAGAGATGATCCTGATTACTCCAAACTTTTAAAACTCTTAATGGGGCATCCTCGCTCACTGGAGGTGGTCATTCCTCATCTTCGTAATAGGTCTCCTCTGCAGATCATTGAGGCACTGCAGCACCACATAGGTGGTCTGGAAGATGTGCTGGATGCTTCACTTGCATACGTTTTCACCCAACTTTCTGAGAAAACACAGAAGCATCTTCCATTCATTGGATTATTCGTGTCATATGTGCATGAGGGCGTCTTGAGTCTGATCAGTGCAGAAGAGCAGGTGTACCAGGAAGTTACTGGTGAAAAGTTGGATGTGAAAGGCTGGAAAAGAGTTTTGGAGGAAGCAGCATCAGCAGGGCTCATTCGTTCTGTCTTCGGGGTGTATGAGCTCCACCCTACTTTTCCATTGTTTCTTCAGCAGAGACTGCTTTCAGCAGTTGGTGAAACGGGTATCAAACGTTTGAATCTTGAGTTCATGGGATTCTATGCAGCATATGCCTATTCTTTCTCCGAAAAACTGCAGAAGGGTGATTCAGATGCAGTTACAGGCATGATCTTTGAAGAAGCTAACCTGCTCCGTGCTCTGCGTCTTGCAGAAATGAATGACCAGTGGACTTCTGCACGAGCAATTGTTGGAGCCATTGATGAGTTCTATGGAATTCGCGGCCGAAGAATGGAATGGAATGCTCTTTGTACCCAGTTACTTGGCTGGGTTGGTGAGGAAACATCTCCAGATGCCGGTAATGAAAAAGGTAATCTATGGATGTATCTCCTTGGTAGTAAAGCGAATGATGCCTTAGAACGGAATGAACCGAATATAGCTGAAGCTGGTTACAAGCGCATACTTGGCTATCTTTGCTCTCTTGATGATAAGACTGTTGAGCCAAACATTGCTGTTGCTTACCATCAGTTGGGCATAATCGCTCAAGAGCGGCAGAAATTTGATGAAGCTGAACAGTGGTACAGGAGAGCTTTAGAAATTTATGAACGACTTGGACTGGAGCGATATGCAGCCAGTGACTACCATCAGTTGGGCATAATCGCTCAAGAGCGGCAGAAATTTGATGAAGCTGAAC
>CAZFAR010000264.1:0-3635 GCA_964516825.1 uncultured Thermococci archaeon | reverse complement strand
GAAAAGATTCCTGTTCCAAAAGTGGAAGAATTGGAGGAAAGGATCGAGGTTCATGTAGCTCAATCAGGTTCAGATAGAGATCTGTAGTACCTACAATATCTCTGAAAGTGCAACAAAAGATGATGCACTCTTTAACCTGATTCATGTGTGCATAACTTTACCCAGATCTTTTTTGAATCTATCTTGTGAATTGTGATCGAAGTGAAGACATATGAATTTTTTGAAAGGATGGCCATTTGACCCGTTGACTGGAATTCAAGATATCAATTTATTTGGAGATGTTATTGCCATGGAACAAGAACAACAGTAGCAGAGGTCTGATCCTGCTCTACCCAAATAGAAACTCCCGGAGGGTACTTCTGCTTCAATCCAGAAATGTTATACCTCTCCTTCTTGAAGAGTGTTCTCGTACCCCAGGTGTAGATTTCAACAGTCAACAATGTTCCATCAAAACGAATTACATAGAGACCACCGACTCTTTTGACCTGCTCCCCATTCTCAAATTCACTCCCTAACAACTGAACTTCACCATCAGAAAAGATGACAGAGCCTACATACGTGTTCTCTTTAGGCATCCTGTAGCATTGCTTTCCAGCCTCTTTTCCGTTCTCATGATGAGAAGAGATGACTGTTACTCCAAGAATGATCAGTGCAAGCATGGCCAGGTTAGCCTTTCTCATGGGAATGAATACTATTTTGAACCCTAAGAAACTTTGCCTCGTTGATATCTAATTTCTATCCCACAGATCTACAAGCACTTTTCAAGAAGAATTCTGTTGTCCTCAATATTCGAGCAGGGAACGACTTCAGTAAAGTAGAACCCATATTCAACGAGGTAGGTCAGCATTTCTATAAAGCGATTTCGTGTCTTGATCTTGATCTTTGTGTACCCTTTCTCTCTGGCCAATCTCTCCTGATAGCTCATCAAGGCCTTTAATACGCCCCTTCTCCTGAAATCAGGATTGACTCCTACCATCCAGCAGTAAAAAGAGCCGTCCTTGTACCGATCATATCCTACCAAGTACCCCGCTGATTTCTCATCCAGGTATGCAGCAATGACCAGGTTGTCAGTGTTCTTTAGTCGTTCTTCAAAATGCTCTCGTGTATAGGGATCGAATTCAGGAACAGTTCTATTGATGCTGACAACCTCTTCAATGCGAACATCTTTCACAATGATTTTGATCATGACCATACTCTTAACAAGTGTTAAAAAGGATTGTCAATTCCAGCTTCGGGATAAGATGGTCGAACAGCACCAACATGAATCATACCGTGTATCGAAAAATTGCAGAAAGGAAGAACAAATCTGCTTGAAACGTTTTTTGCGCCCAGAGAATTTGCAGATTTGTTTTATACTCAAAAGAAATGTTACACGTGTAGCAATTTCACCTGTTCATAAGAAAGAATCTTTGAACCTAAACCTTAAAAGCATCTGTCAGAAGATGACTCATGCAACCTGCACCTGAGGAAGAATCCGGCATAACGCCCAAACGCATCTTTTTCCTGCTCTTGAAAGTATTCCTGGGGCTCATCGGAATCCTGGTTGCATCCCTGTTCATTTTCATGATCATCCGGGCAGAGGAATATAAGGGATTCTTCTATATTCTTTTCATCATCATTGCTTCACTTATTGTTTTCCGATTGTACCTGCAAAATATACAGAGCCCTTCCAGACTAAAACCTGAACCAGAGCAAGAACTATACGGTAGCTTGGAATCGATGGCAGCCATGATCTCAAGAGCTTCCAAGGGATATGAATACTCGCAGGAAAAGCTGGAAGAAACCCTCAGTAGATTGCGGGGAAAAGAATGCCATCTCCACGGGAACGGCACCCAGTATCTTGAAAGTCTGAAAGAGATCCTGGAGGAGCTCTGATGTTCACGAGAAAATTCTTTTGCTTGACCTTTTTGCTCTTGCTTCTGTTTGCAATTGGCGCTGCCTTCAGATCAGCTGATATCCTCAGTCTGTGCTTACCCCTGTTGTTCTACTTCCTCTTTGCCATGCAGGGAGAAGAACCTAGAACTCGAATTGAGAGGACTCCTCTTCCTGAAAGAGGGATGGCAGAATCAGTAGCTAGTATTTCCTTCAAAGTTTCTGTGCAAAATCCCGTTTCTTTCACAGAAGTCGTGGACAAAGTAAGAGGAAAGCTCACGGGGATCAACTACTTCCTTCTTCCAAGCAATGAAGAAACTGAATGCAGTTACGATGTCATCTTAAGGAGAGGAACCTTGGAAGTTGGTCCCATCACGGTGAGACATTCGAATTTCCTTTTCACCCAGTTCTGGGAGTATCAATATGAAGAAACCTGTTCCATGGTCGTCATTCCAAGGGTGCATGACTTGAAGCCCCTGAAAATGAAACCGAGACATACTAGAGTCTTTTACGGAATGCTTCCTGCAAGAAGAGCGGGAATCGGGGAAGAGTTCTTCTCTCTGAGGGAGTACTCCCCTGGAGACGAGTATAGGAGAATCAACTGGAAGGCATCTTCACGGTTCAGTGATCTTGTCATCAATGAATTTGAGGCACTGAAGATCACTGATGTCATCATAATACTTGATGCACGGAGAGAAAATGCTCTGGGAGAGGAAAAGACTATCCTGGATTACTCTCTAGATGCAGCAGCCTCCCTATCTGCTGCAGCCTTGAAGGGGGGGAACAGACTAGGATTCTTCGCCTATGGTGACTCGTTTCACCGGCTCTATCCAGGGACTACTCGTAGACATCTGTTGAAAATTCTGGAAATCCTCACAGAAATTCAGCCAGATGGTTCTCTGAGGCTGGATTATGTCAAGAATTTCATTTCTGCATTCTTTTCCAGAGGTTCTCAGTTGATTCTGGTATCTCCGATGCTGGATTCCTCTTTCCTGAATGGGGTCCAGGGATTGTACGCTCTGGGATTCGACATCATGATAGTATCTCCCTCACCAGTCAAAGTGCAGTGGCTGTACTGCACGAGAGACATCTACCATGAGCTTGCCAGAAAGGTCCTGGAAGAAGAAAGGAGAAAGCTTCTCTCCCAGCTGCGGGAATATGGCATCATCATTGACTGGGATGTCGAAATGCCTTTGGGAAAACCTCTGTCGGAGGTGAGATTATTCTGTCCAAAGCGATAGGAGCTGCAAGGGTCGGAGCTGTCGCTCTGATGGGTGGGTTTTTGGTGAAAGCTTTTTTTCTGCCACAGTTGACTTGTGTAATCATGGGAATTCTGTTCAGTTGTGTTCTTGTCGCTTTGATTCTGAAAAGTGAGCTGGGAAAGGTTTTCTTGCTCTTCTTTGGCATCACCTGTTTGATATACTTCATTACCTTTCAGATACCTAGACCCTGGTTACTTCTTACAGTGGTGGGATTGCTCTTGTGCTATGAACTCCTAGAATTCTCGTTTCGTCATGATGTGCCAGTGGGAGATGAAGAGCTGCACCAGAAACTCATGAGAAACCATCTTTTGTACCTTGCCATTGTCTTCTCTTTTGTACTGGGAGCTTCTTTTGGTACGCTTTTTCTTTTTGAGAGGATTGCTCTCCGATTCTCGGAAAGTATCTACATTAATGCGTTGGTTTTTTCCTTAATTTTCTTTGCTGTACTGTACTTTCTCAGGTATACCTCCAAGTAACGCATTCAGTTTCCGGAATATCCCT
>CAZFAR010000263.1:0-3658 GCA_964516825.1 uncultured Thermococci archaeon | reverse complement strand
CCGGTGATTTCAGCTCTGAACTGCTTTTTCTGTTTGTGGATCATCATTGGTGGAGTTCTCGCAGTCTACTTTCTGAAGAGCTTCATCAACATTAAAGGGAAGATCAGCCTTGGAAAAGCAATTCTGACAGGCGGATCAGCAGGCTTTGTAGCCAGTGTCATAAAGGTGGCACATACGTTCCTTCTCCAGGATATTGACGCTCTAGTGGAAGAAGTAATGAGATCACCTGGATTTGAGGAAGCCTTTAGAGAAGCAGGAATTACATCAGCAGATCTTGCTGGCACGTTTCTGCTGTTTGCTATCATTGTCTTCCCCATCCTGTTCACACTCTTTGGTGCGCTGGGAGGAATCATATCCAATGAGCTTACGAAGTAAGGTCGTTGCAGCAATCAGTGCATGGTGTTTGCTCATCTTGCTGACTCCTCTATTGGTGGAGAAGGCTCCTGCAGTTTCTTTTTTCCTGTATTTGTTTTACTCTCCTATCTGTCATCAATTACCGGAGAGATCTTTCTTTGTCTTTGGCCATCAGCTTCCAGTCTGCGCCAGGTGCACGGGGATCTATTTTGGAGCCCTTCTAGGAAGTTTCTTTGCTCGGACAGAATCTCCTTCAAAATGGTTTCTCGTAGCTGCTGTAACACCTCTGGTTCTGGATGGTGGCAGCCAGTTGTTCTTCAGGGAGAGCACGAATCTGCTGCGGCTGGGAACAGGATTGATTGCAGGATTTGCTGCAATTTTCTATGTGTATGCCGGATTATCCAGTGCTGGAAAGTGAATTGAACTCTTCTGGACCCAATATATGCAGTAAGAAAGCTCATGAAGATACATTCAATTCGATAGAAAGATATGAGCTATATTCGCTTTACTGCCACCTTCTTCATTTTCTTTCTTATACAGGATGCATCTCCTAGTACTTCTGTAATCTGTATCTTGTCCCCTTTTCGTAACCCTACTGGCATACACACTTGGGCAATCTCACATCCTTCGCAGATAGTCTGGTATACTACACTCATTCCCTCAAAGGCGAGCTTTGAGTCCAAAAAGAGTACAATCTCTGGCTCTGAGACTTCTACGACAGTAGCTGTTCCTCCCAGTCTGCAGGGATGCTCAATAGTCCTGACCTCTACAATCGTGTACCTCCTCCCTCTTTCCAAATTATCGATACAGGTAGCTTTGAACCTGCAGGTCCTGCATCCTCTGGGAGTCTCTCCTTCGTGGATGAAGGTGTACCCTTTTCTTGCAATGGCTGAGGAAACTAAAGTAATCATCAGATGACCCCTGTGTTTTCGGCCAGTGCTTTTGCAGCCTTCTTTGTTATCCCTTTTTCTCCCAAAATGGTGTACCTGTCCCTTAAAGTATGACACAGAGTCAAAGCTTCCACGACAGTGTCATCATCTACTCCCAACTCTTTTCCTGTACTGGGGGCTCCAATGTACTTTAGGACATCTCTCATGGATTTCCAGTCTGCATTGTGCAGATACATCATCATGATGGTGCCTACTCCAGATTGCTCCCCGTGGTATGCTTTACAACCTAAAAGATCCAATGCATGTGAGAATAGGTGTTCTGATCCTGATGCAGGCCTGGAACTTCCTGCAATGCTCATAGCCACTCCTGAAGATACCAACCCTTTGACCACCAGACGTGCACCCTCTTCAGGAGTTTCTTTTACCATGCGTGCATTCTCTACCACGAGTTTGGCGCTCATCATCGACAGGGCAGCAGCATACTCGCTGTAGTACTCCCCCTTTAGCCGATGCGCTAACTCCCAGTCTCTCACTGCAGTATAATTGGAAATGAGGTCGCCGCATCCTGCTACTAACATTCTGTAGGGTGCTTTTTCTACAATGCTCATGTCAATCACAATACAGAGGGGGGCATGCGCTTTCTTTGGTTTCTTCTTCTCTTCTGCCTCCCTGCTCAACAAGAAGGAGATAGCCTGGCTGCTCAGACTGTCGTTGGATGAGGATGTGGGAACACTGATCCAGGGAAGGTTTGTCCAGGAAGCAGAAAGCTTTGCAGTATCCATGATCTTCCCCCCTCCCACTCCAATGATTACGTCATTCTCACTGGTCTTGACGAAGGTTTTTATCTCCTCTATCTGGGCTACAGTCGCATCTTCAATAGTCATGACAAGTGCTCCAATTTCCTTCTCGATCTTGGAAGCAGCAATCCTGTATGTATGAGGTCCGGAGACAATCAAAGGGGTGCGAAATCCAAATCGATCAATCATGTCACCTACTCGGGGTAGCACGTTTCTGCCCAAGACCACCTCTCTGGGAAACTCCATGAAATGGAAATCCAATTAATCACCATTCTCCATGAGACAATTTTAGCTAATAAACCTTTCTTTCTTCTATTGGATAATGATAAGGGTTTCTATTGCTTTTTTTGGTATTCTTGTTTTTTCTTTTCAGGGAGAGAATTCTGCATTATATTGCAATATCCTTGGAGAAAATGGAATTTTAGACATTTACTACAGTGCTGATAATACGATACCTGAAAGAGCCAGTACTACAGCAATTTTGTGATGTCTCTCCAGTCGTTCTGAGAGCATGATCCTTGCGAGAACTATTGTGACAAAGGGGTACAGATTTGAGAAAGCGGATACTATTGATGCTAATCCGTAGTGGAGAGCTGCATAGAAGGAAAGGCCACCACAACAGAAGAAGATTACAGACAATTCAGCATTGAAATCTTTTCGGGTGAGGTGGAATTTTCCACTTCTGACGTACCAGTATGGGATGAAGATGGAAGGACCTACTGCAGCGTACACACCTGTATAGGTTATGTGTCCCACCATACTGATGGCAAATTTGGCTGCTGCGGCCCAGATTCCCCAAATAATGAGACAGAGAACAGCAAAAAGTAACCAGGTTCTATTATTGGTTTCAGATTCCTGAGATGTGTGGGAGAGTATAGAGACGCTGATAGTAATGAACGCGATGGCCAGAATCTGGGCAAGTGTGAGAATCTCACTCAGGAAAAGAACTGCCAGAATGACAGTAATAAGGGGATAGGCTGCAGTAACGACACCAACGATGGAGATTCTCTGACGTTCTACTGCCTCATAGAAGAAGATGTAGCCTGTTGCAGAAAGGATGGTGGCCAGTATGGTGTAGAGGAATGGTATAGTACCAATGGGTGCATCTTCATTAAAGATGAGCCAGGTTACTCCATAGATAATGAACATGTTGAGAGAGAGGAGCAGTAACATGCCGGGCGAACCTAGTCGGGTCGTTCCTATCTTGGTGAACACTTGTCCGATACCAAAGAAGAGGATTGTCAGCGTTATGAAGGGAATCCAGATGAGAGACATTGGATAAAGAAGCAGCTTTCAGGTTAAAAAGGTTTACAGCAGATTGGCAAAGTTCTAGGTTCGAGACATGATATGGCAATGAGGGACAAAATATTCAGTCAAAAAAGCGAAACAATGATGGCCATTATGCTCACCAAAAGAGTTATTTGTGCAATTGAAGCTAAGAAAAATCTGTACTTAGCTTCATCACTATCTGGAAGCATGTCTTTCAAACTTTCTGCTTCCTCAAATGCTTTCTTGAACTCTAATAAACAGAGCTCCCAATCATCTATTTTACCCTTCAATCTACGAGATGGGTAACTTCTGCAATGTCTTCAGTAGGAAATGATTGGGGACTCGGAA
>CAZFAR010000262.1:0-3661 GCA_964516825.1 uncultured Thermococci archaeon | reverse complement strand
CAGTCTAAAATAACTCTGTGTCCTGCTTCTCGAGAACAGTGGGCCGGAATGATGTAATCCTTCACCTGAGGTGCCATTTCTGAAGCAATAAGAGCTGCTGCTCCAGAAATAAAGCCATCAAGAACGACAGGAATCTCATTTGCTGCACCTGCTAGAATGACTCCAGCAATTCCACCAATCTCACATCCACCTACTTTAGCCAATACATCTACAGGATTTTTTGGATCAGGATTATTGATCATCAGTGCCTTTTCAATTGCTTCTATCTTGTTCTCGTAAGAGATATCGTCGATACCAGTTCCTCTGCCCGTGACATTTCTGACATTTTCTCCCGTGATGGCTGCCGTAATGGCACTTGACGGAGTAGTATTGCCAATCCCCATTTCGCCTGTACCGATGATGTCCAGCCCCTTTTCCATTTCTGCTTCCACCACATCAATACCTGCTTCTATGGATTGTACAGCCTCATGGAAGCTCATTGCTGGTCCTCTGGTCATGTTCTCCGTGCCATATCTCACCTTTTTGTTGATTACATGCGGGCTGACAATATCAGTGGCCACTCCTACATCCACGACAACTACCCGCGCTCCCACGTGAGCTGCACAGACACTAATTCCTGCGCCTCCACGAACGAAATTGTATACCATCTGAATGGTAACAGCGCGTGGATACGCACTGACACCCTCTTCTACAACACCATGATCTCCAGCCATGATTATGATGGCCTTTCTCTCAATTCTCGGCACAGGATCACCAGTAATTCCTGCAACCCTTACTGAGAGTTCCTCCAGGACACCGAGACTTTTCTTGGGCTTGGTCAGTCTGTCCTGCCGCTCTCTGGCAGACTTCATGGCATCCTCATCAAGAGGCATTATGTCCTTCATCACCACATTGATTCTCTGCATGCGATCATCCTTAAAGAAAGCTTTAAATAGTTAAAGTTTACTTGCATATAAAGATTTCGCTCATGTCGGAGGATTCATGATGAAGGTGTTTGTTTCATGGAGCGGCGGAAAGGAAAGCTGCCTTGCATGCTACACAGCGATTTCAGAAGGCTTTGAGGTATCCTGTCTCTTGAACATGGTGACTCTGAATGGCGCCCGATCAATGACTCACGGAATGGGTTCTCATATCCTGCGTATCCAGTCAGCATGCATAGGGATACCCATCATCCAGAAAAGAACACAGTGGACTGCGTATGAACGGGATTTCAGAGAAGCAGTGAACGAATTGAAGCTAGATGGTGTGGAAGCTGGAGTTTTTGGGGACATTGACATCCAGGAACACAGAGATTGGGTTGAACGCATGTGCAGAGAATCAGAGATTAAGGCTATAGAACCCTTGTGGGGCATGGAACGTGCACGACTTCTTAAAGATTTCATCGACGCAGGATTCAAGGCGATTGTGGTGTGCGCACGAGCAGATCTGTTTGAGAAAGACGTTTTAGGTCTTTCCATTGACGAACAGTTTGTGGAACTTGTGGCGAGACAGAACATAGATATGTGTGGAGAAGGTGGAGAATACCACACCCTTGTGCTGGATGGGCCATTTTTCAGGAATGAGATAGTGATTACCGCTCACAAGAAGATACTTAAAGACGGATACTGGATGTTAGATATTGAAGACTGTAAAATGAAAAAAAATGAAAAAGCGAGAGAGATGGTGAAATGAGTGATAAGAAAAGAGGGATACTTATTCTTGAGACGCTCGAAGGAAAAGTTAGCATGGATCAGATGATTGAATCAGCTCTCCTGCTCTATGTCCCCTGTGAGAATGTCGATGCCCACAGGAACATGAGAGAAATTCAGAAACGATTGAAGGAGACAATAATCCATCAATGCACTGACCTGAATGTACAATTGCTCATCTCTGCAGCCATATTCCTGAACAAAAAAGTGGAAGAAGAAGGAATACGTGATCACCCGTTAATCATATCTGATGAGCTCATAGGAATAGTTATTGCTGAATACATTGGCGGTAAGAAGGCACTCTTCAATTTCATGAGGTACGATACAGAAAAACCAGGCATTCTATCGAAACTGGGTATATTTCTTGACGATGCAGTAGGTGGGTTGATTGCCGGCTGCATGACCAAGCTGTTTGAGGAATGGAAATGAGAGCAGTCATCTCTTTTTTGACGAGAATTCCAGCAGGGTCAACAGATATTGAAGATGCGGCACGACATGCATACCTATTTCCTGTAGTCGGCATACTCATTGGGTTGATAGCATCTCTCATTGGCTATGGTTCGATCAATCTCTTTTCTAACGAAATTGGAGCATTTTTCACCATTTTATCGATCTACTTTATGACGGGGCTGGTTCACCTTGATGGGCTTTCTGATTTCTCAGATGGTATCATGGCTTCGGGCAGCAAGAAGGAAAAGATTTCTGCAATGAAGGACGTTGCCGTTGGTATTGGAGGGATTTTCTCAGTAGTTTTCGTTCTCTTAACATCCTTCTACACAATCAGTCATCTGGGAGAAATGACACTGAACACAGCTATTCAGAAGGATATTTCTTGGTATCAATTTAGTTGTGCCCTCATCATGTCAGAAGTATCAGCGAAGCTGAGTATGAATACGTGCATTGTCATGGGGAGAGAAATGCCTGATGGTCTCGGTCAATTGTTTATCATGCGTTCAACAAAGAAAAAATACATTGCTGCAGTCACACTATCAGTTCTGGTAGGAATTATATTAACGAGGAGTTATTTTGTCGTTGTACTAACAGGAGTCATAATTGCAGTGGTGGTAGTAAAGCTCGCACATAAAAACTTCGGTGGAATCAATGGAGATGTAATGGGCGCATCCAATGAGATATCCCGCACAGTCACTCTTCTCGTCTGGGCGGTGGTCTATTGATTGCAATCATACTTGCAGGGGGAAGAGGAAGGAGAATGCGCCTGCATGGTGAAAAACCTCTTCTCGAGATTGGAGGGGTGAAAATGATTGACCTCGTTGCAGATGCAGTAAGAAAGTCTCTTGTTGAAGAGTTCTTTGTAGCAGTCTCCCCGAGAACCCAGAGGACAAAGGAGTACTGTCAGGAAAGAGGATTCGGTATCATTGAAACTGGAGGAAGAGGCTACCATGCAGATATTGCATTTCTGTTGAAGTCGTATTCTGTATTTCTTTCACTTCCTGCAGATACTCCCTTCGTAACCAGTAGTGCTATTAATGATCTGGTGAGGATTTATGATGGGACAAGTATTACTGGATGTATCCCCTTAGATAGTGTCCCGAGAGGGGTTAGCCCGAGCTGCAGCTTTGAGTATGAAGGTAAGTTGTATCTAGCAGTAGGTGTGAATGTCGTTACAAGTTCAGAGAATTCAAAAATCTTTGTATTTGGAAATCCCCTCTTGGGAATCAATGTCAATAATACAAAAGAACTGAAAATAGCAAACAGATATTTCCGTGATTATGTCAAATGCAGCGCACGACCTCGATAGATGTTATCTTAATCTTTGCTTGCATGTCATGCCAAGGTAGATAAACAGGAACGAACAACCGTGTATACGGATGTGTCTGAATGGCTTTCCCCAACCATGCATATAGCTCTAACACATGCAGTACACGAACCAGAAAGAAGGTGTTGCTCTCATGGAGCGGCGGCAAGGATAGTGCACTAACTCTCTATGAACTCAGGAACAATTGTAATTATCG
>CAZFAR010000261.1:0-3727 GCA_964516825.1 uncultured Thermococci archaeon | reverse complement strand
AATAGAGAGGAAAAGAATAGAAAAGATTCTCTGCAAATCCGGTAGAGAGCATTTTCGACACTAGACAGAAAAACTCGTAGATTAGGTCTTTTTCTACACTGATATACCCAACAAGATAGTTTCTGACTTTGAAGAACGCTGAATAGCAAGGAAATTTCCCAAATAAGTTGACAGCCTGCTCTTCATATTGTGTTTTCATAACAAGGTAGAGCTTATTATAGCTATTATACCCCTCAGGATAGTAAGGGACAGTGATAATTGTATGCTTTCTTACTCTCAAATAGCACTGCAATAGCAGTGTTCTGGATATTCCAAGTTGGCTCTGTACTGGGGTGAATACTCGTCTTCCATTATTTTTCAAATATCTGAATAGTCTTTCTTCTCTCTCTGACCATTCATCTCCCCTTTTTCCAATTTCAAAAGATAATGTTGAAGGTTCAAACTCCTTTTTGTCAAGGAATTCATTGATTTCCTTCAATGCAGTCCAGTACTCCCCGTGTTTTACCTCGGGATAGATGTAATTCTCCCTTTCGCCACTCAATACAATATTCTTGAATTCTTCTTCTACTGTCAGATCAATACGTTCATTGGTGATTAGAAGCATGTCAAAGTGTCCCTGGCAGCATGCTGCATATTCAACTCGGGGATCTTCTATTAACTTCTCGAAAAGGCTGCGGATATCTTTTCCATTGAGAAAATACACATATTCCTTGTAATCAACACAGATCTTGGGTCTCAGCATAGGTGGAAATAGGATCTTCCTTTCCAGGGCTTCCTTATAGATACGACTTGCAGTTTTGCTATAAATCTTTAGTTTCCTTGCTAGATATCTGAAGGGGACTCTCAAATCCTTCTTCAGCAGGAGTTCACGGATTTTCTCAACATATTCGGCCTTTTTTTCCTTTGATAAGAGGGGCACTTTTCACCACCGGAATCTATTTCTGGAATTTCCTCTTATAACCTTTGCGGTCAGATATGACCAGATGGTCTGGAGATCTCTCTTCAATTCGAGGAAAAGAGATACGATCTTCAACATGGTTTTCTCACCTGTTAAAAGGAATGGAGGTGAACTGATGGGAAAAGGAACTTCAGAAGATGATGAGAAACAGGGTGGAGGAGGCTCACCTGGTAAAGCCTCGACGAAAGAAATTCAGTGAGTAGTAGTGCCAGTCCAATTCCAGGAGAGACAGAATTTGGAGAAGAAAGGCCTTTCTTCAGTTTTTTTGAACAACATACTTGAGTATAGGAATACGATTCAGATCTCACATCATTCAAATCCTCTGTTTGGGAAAGAAAGGAGGAAATTTGGATTTGCAGGGACAATATATGCTGCCTAGCTCTTCCAAATTTCTCAAAGCTATCCCGAGCCATTCTTTGCTACATCCTGCAACACGGTTTGATCCGCCTACCCGCAGCTGATTTTTACCCAGGCAATGTAGACATTCCTGTCCGTACCAGGTTCAGGCCCAATCTCCCCCTGTGTGAGACGCAGTCCTACGAGGCACTCATTTGCGGGAGGAAGAGATGGACAGCTGACCTTGTATTTAGCCCAGCTTCTGCCCAGGATTGTCACTGTCTTACCAGCAGGCTTCCAGTCTGATCCAGGCGGCATCCGGCTGCGACGGGCTGGAGGCAAGAATCCTTTGGTGGGATCTTTGACAAAGATGTCTACCGGAGTCCCTACACGTGGATTGTTACTATTGTACAGGCAGAACTCGATCTCCTTCAATGTCTTGTTCGTCATATTGAAGTGGTAGACAATCCAGTCTGCTGTATGCCACATTCCTACCATGTACGTTCTCTCCCAATTGACACCTGGGATCGTAATGGGTTCAGAATAGTCCACTCCGATCCGGGTTGGCGTGTCTGTTCCCCCTGTTGCATAGTAGCGATTCCCCGGAAGCCCATCCTGCCCAGGCCCAAATGGTCCAGGATCAGGTACAGGTGGAAGCGCACTGGTTGAAGATACCTCACTCATTCCTATCACCTCACTCCAAACAATGCGAGGATATATTTGAATCTTGGGTTTGCCAAAAAAGTGAAAACCTGACGTTTGCCAATGGGAATAAACGAAGAAATATTCGTTCTGAACTATCGAAGCTTCTTCTGCAGTCCCCTTGAAGCCCTTTTCCACAATTTGCTCTTCGTGATAACTTCTCCATATCTCACGAACAATACCATGATCACTAACGTTGCCACCCCAACCAAAAAGAACGCTACATAATGTTCTATTGTCACCACTTCAGGGATTTCAAATGTATTCCAGAATATCCATACTGCTACTGCAAGAATCACTGCACCACCAATTCCCCAGCTCACCTTCCTGTAGGTATCGCTCCATCTCAATCTGGAAGCAAATTGAGCAGAACCACCACTGATAACAGCTACCACGATCAACGGTATCAAGACCCCCACACCATATACAGCAGCCAAGACAAAGCCTTCCAGAAGATCACCACTCACCAGAATGCGTTCCATGATCAATCCCAGAGCAGGCAATGCACAGGGCAGTTTCACTGGCGCAAACAAGATTCCGAACAGGAAAGCTCCAATGTACCCCTTCTTGCTCAGCAGTCCCTCCAGCATACGCTCAAAGAATCTTTTCGTTGAAACAGGAAGTTTCAAGAATTCAAATGCATAGTTGAACTGGTTTATCCCTAAGACCAGGACAAAATACCCCAAAACTAATGATAAATAAAATCGGACAGTAGATGCTCCTCCTCCTGTTAGAGAATAGGATCCTACAGCAAGAAGAGCTGCCATGACCATGAAAACGAAGATCAATCCCAATCCAAAGGAGAGAGCAATCAACAGTATCTGCTTGAATCTGCTCCCTGGGGATGTAACCATGGCAAACATGAAAGCAGCCACTGCCAGAACGCAGGCTGTCGTTCCCGAGATAATACCTATGACTAATGTCACAAAACTCATGCCCCTCAAAGACGTCGTTTCTCCCTTCAATGCTTTTTCTATCCCTTCCCTCAAGCTCTCTTTGGTAATATCATAGAATTGAAGCCTGATCTTCTCATCTGAAGCTGGAGAAAAGATCACCACAGCAGGAGTGATTGAAAACTCATAGCTTTTGAGTTCATCCCACCCCTCCCTCTCCAGGACATCGACAGATCTTACCTGTATCTGATCCTGGTACTCTGTTTTCAACTCTTCAAGCCATTCTTCAACCTGGGCACAGTGCTCGCACCCGGGAGTGTAGAAGAAGATGATTGTAATTACCTCCGCCTTCACTGGCATGAGAAGTAATCCTGAAAGGATGATGAGGATGAACACCTTTTTCATAGAGGTTACTTTACAGAAAGTGTTTAAAAAGGTTTAGCCTTAGCCTTAGACTGATTTCCGAGAAGTGGCAGCAATCGTGTTGGTTTCAATACATAGAGAATAATTGTTACAATTTGCAGAATGATGAAAAAAAATGACAATTCAAGTTTTCATCACCTCATGATTTGATAATCCTTCTAGTTGAAACACCAAAAAGCCAAGCATGCGAAAATGTGCAGTATACAGCCAAAGAATGTTACACTTGCCATGATCAAAGCACAATTTGATAGGTTTGGGAGATGTATCGTATACTTAGATTCTTCAGGAGTTTATATCCGTTTCCTTGCTTTTTTGAAAAGGATGAACGCAGTAACTACCACAAAGATAATAGAGGCAATGACAATTGCAGCATATTCTTTTGCCTGGAAAGGTTCTTCTTTGACAAGCGGTGAGG
>CAZFAR010000260.1:0-3733 GCA_964516825.1 uncultured Thermococci archaeon | reverse complement strand
TACAAGCATTTCATCTTCGCTCTCCAGTATCTCTTCAGCCTCTGAATTCCCTTTCAAATACAGCTCAAAGAAAGCAAGACCATACCTACAGACGACAGCTGACTGTTTCTGTCCTTCCTCCACCCCCACACCCGGCCATTCATCCATGAATACACTCTCACCGAAGGCAAAATGATTGGCCCCCTTTATGACCAGCAAGAACTTCGGAGGTCTGCAATTCTTATAAGCCCGAGCTGTGTCATGTGCTTTATCATTGATGAATCGAGTCCTCATTTCCGAGCCCTCTTTTTCACCATACATGAACATGACAGGCACTGCAAGAGATTGGTACTCCTCATCTTCGAACATGAAGACTCCAGCTGAAAGAAGCAGCAGCGCCATGATTCGGGAATCAGATTCTCTGTCAATTCCTCCTGCCATCAACACTGTATACCCGCCCAAAGAATGACCTGCTGCTCCAATTACCTTTTCATCAATGATTCCATGTAGAAATCCATCCCTATTCAGGCGTAACATCTCGTCAATAACAAAAGAAATATCAAAAATCCTGTACGAATATGCATCTCTGTCAAATGCTTTCCCAGATCTTCCCAGCTCCAAGGCACTTTTGAAGTATTCACTTAAGTCCCCGTCACCTCCTCCTCGGATGCGCATGGCTGAAAACTCATCCTCATGATCAGGGGCTGCTACCACGAATCCGTAGCCTGCAAGATGCTCTGCCAAATAAATGCAATTGAGACCGCTTCCCCCATATCCGTGGGAATATACTATCAGGGGATACGGTCCATTCTTCTGATCCGGTTCTCCTTCAAACGCTACCATTCCTACAGTTTCTTGAGGATCCTGGTAATTGTAAGGTTGAGGAGCATCTATTGTAGGATACCATACTGCTACTGTCAATTTGTGATCATTCGAAACATCCAGAATAAGGAATCCCACGTCAAGAGAGGGTGAAATCTCTAAAGATGCTTTCATGACTTTGAAATCGAGCTCAATCAGAACGATCTTCGAATGGTATCCCCGAAGGTCCTTGTATGCCAGAGTAGCGACTATCCTGGTACCATCAGGACCCCAGCTACTGTCTGAGACGATGACCTGACCTCCTACGTAGTCCGGATGCTCTGGCTCGTTGAAGTGTGTCAGCTGCTGCTTCCCCGATCCATCTTTGTCCATGATCCAGAGTTCAGTTTTCAATTTCAGTCCCCAGGTATTCAATAGAAGATCCTCAAAGGTAATCCCTAGATCACCAAGGTTTGTACTGGACATCCATGCAATTTTCTGGCCATCAGGAGAGTAGTGGGCATGCTCATCCCAGTCTTCAAATGTATCTGTTAACCTCACAAGTTTCTGAGTTTCCAGATCCAATTCGTAGATATCCAGACCACTTTCAAGCTGATTCAGAACTAGATTGCCTGAAAACAGAATTTTAGTGTCATCACTTGAGAAGGCATGACTTTCATAGAATCTGACAGCATCCCCTGGCTGATAGGTCTGAATATTCTTTAAAGAGCATCCGTAATCATCTATGACAAAATCTGCCACTTTCAGGGCCCATTCGCCCCAGGGAGTCCCCTTTTTCTTTGATAATCGCTCAGCCCACAGCAGTTTTGTACCATCATGCGAAAACTGAGGATGAATGACACCTTTCGGATTGGAACTGGTGGCATAGGTGGTCAACTGCCAGAACTGGCTGCCATCCTTGGTCACTACCCAGAGATTGCAGTTTATTCCTCTTCCAGGGATTGCTATTCTGTCACATTCATCACAGTCTGCATCTTCATTCTGAGCAGTAAAAACAATGAACTCACCTGATGGATGCCATGCAGGATTGCCATTATGTTTCTGAGGACCTCCCGTATGGGTAAGGCATCGCTCGTTGGAGCCATCTGGATTCATGATATGCACGTCGTAGTAGGAATCTTCACCCATTTTCTCGAAAGCAATCAGATTATTGGTGTGGCACCAGTCCAGACTCTTTCCGTACTCCTTGATGGTTTTAATACTTTTTATGGTAGATGATCCAGATTCTTTTCTTACACAACCTGAAAAGAGGAGTGCTAAACACAGGATTACAATAATACCCTTTTTCATAGTTCATGGCTTCATCATCAGTATTTATACATTTCCATCACCGTGAGTCTGTGATATTCATTCTCTCTTTACCTTCGAGAGGATAATCGGGGAAATTGAAGAAATAAGATTTGCTAAGAATCTTCCAGGCTACGACATCTTTCCTAAAAAAAAGAAAAAAGGGGTAAACCCTTTAATAGTTTTCACCAAGCAGTTCAAAATATGCTCTCTCATGTGCACATGCGGGGCATTTTTCTGGAGCTTCAGTGCCTTCATGGATGTAACCGCAATTTCTGCATTTCCACTTGACAGCTCTGTCTCTCTTGAAAACCCTTCCCTTTACTATGTTCTCGAGAAGGGCTAGATATCTTTTCTCATGCTGCTTTTCTGCTGCTGCTATCGCTCTCATGACATCAGCAATTTCCTGAAAGCCTTCTTTCTCTGCAATGGCTGCAAATTCTGGATACATGATACTGTATTCGTGATGTTCTCCTGCAGCTGCTGATTTTAGATTTTCTTTTGTAGTTCCGATGACACCAGCAGGATACGCAGCAGTGATTTCCACTTCTCCACCTTCCAAGAACTTGAAAAGCCTCTTGGCATGCTCTTTCTCATTGTCTGCAGTTTCCAGAAATATGCCAGATATCTGTTCATAACCTTCTTTTTTCGCTTGAGAGGCGAAGTAGGTGTAGCGATTTCTTGCCTGCGATTCGCCAGCAAAGGCGATCAGCAGGTTCTTTTCTGTTTTTGTTCCTTTGACATTCATGATATCACTTCCTCTTTACTCTTGGTTTATTACGCGATCTCTGCCCACACTGGCAGGTGATCTGATCCGTATACTCCACGAACTACTTCACAGCTTCTGACATCAAATGCCAGTTCCTGTGAGAGAAGGATGTAACCAATGCGCCCAGAAGGATCCAGAGAGGTGAAGGTGTATCCGAGAGGATCCATGGGCATGTGGCCAGAGCTCTGCCATGCATCTTTCAACACTGTAAGAAAGGTGATGATCTGCCTTGAATTGGGAAGAAAGTTTAAGTCCCCCATCCCGGTCCATGGGTCCACTTCCTTTCTATTCTGTCAATGTGTAGTAGCATCTCTTGGGAGATGTGATCTTTCCTTTCTTTTTCAGTGCATTTATGGCCTTGGAGACTTCTTCACTGGACAGTCCTGTCATTTCTGCCAGATCTCCTGGTTTCACTGGCTTTTCTGCTTTTTTCATGGCTTCTACTACTGTTTTTTCTGTATCCATTTGATCACCTCTTTCTTATGGCCCGACGTTCATCATGGGCCACTCAGTGTCAAAATCCTCAAATCTCTTCATCATCTCAAGTTCAGCTTCCAGTATCCTGTAGTGGTCCATTTCCATTGCTGCAAAGTAGAACAGAGTCTTATTCACTTCAGAATCAAAGAAGGCTGTAAGCCCTGCATAGAACTCACTTGAGACTTTTTCTACTCTCATAGCACTCTCAAAGACTATGCTCAGAGGAGTATTCTCATCTGGAATCTTCACAGAAGGTAAAGGAACGGGCGTCTCTTTTGGCAGCACTATTTCATTTACTGGAAACCTCTCTTTGAAGAGTTCTTCAATGAATACCTTGTGCTTCTTCTCCTCACCAGCAAGGAACTGGAGTCTTTCCTTAAGGAAGGCATTCCTCACTTT
>CAZFAR010000259.1:0-3754 GCA_964516825.1 uncultured Thermococci archaeon | reverse complement strand
CTAAAAGGTGATTGGTCTAATTTCAGATTTGAATTTTAGAAACAATTAGTTTGGGGGACATATCTTCCATCATTATAAAAAAGTGGAGTAAAATTATTTATAAAGATGTGAGGAAAATAAACATGCTCATCTTTCATCTTCCCTTCTCTTTTTTTATATCAATTCTTTCATTAGATGGTGGCTTTCAAGATATACCTATAGATGCTACCTCAGTTGTCACTGAAAGCATGCCTTACTTTTCCGGTCTTTCAAAAGGAATGCAGTTGAATCCATATTTCTCGTTGTACAGGTCACAGGCTTCTCTGAGAAAATCTCCAGTCCCGCCGATGAAGATTATGACATCATCAGACACGATCGTCTTGTCTGCAGTTCCCGTGAAGCCATACTCCTTGTAGGGCTCCACTCCCCCCGGGAAATAGTATATCCAGATTTCACCAATTTTACGGCTGTCCTCCCTGTAGATGATGTGGCACATGTGAATGCCTTCCTCTATTGTGCATTCCACTATATCTCCATCGAGCTCTTTGAGTATATAGTTCCTGGCATCGTTTCTCTCCAAGCCACCTCCTGAGAACAGGATGACCAAAACCACAACAGCCATAATGATGCACACGATTATGATGAGGGCAATCTTTGTTTTTCTTTCCATAAAATGAAAAAGAAATGGAGATTAATAAACTTTTCCCATCTCACCCTTGGCTTCCTGAAGGCTCTGTACAGATTCCCACAGATCATCGCTGTATATCTGACCACAAAAAAAGAAAAAGAGAAGTACCCTACTTCACTTCGCCCAGTGGCAGAACTTCCCGTTTCCATGTAGTATTGATCACGATTGCAAAAGAGGCGTACAAAGCACTCAATGCACACAGGATGCCTTCGAACCCTGCAATTCTGTGTACTGCAGGAGAATAAACCCCAATTGCAAGCAGGAAAAATAACAGTGTCAACGTTAGAAATATGACTTGAAGAGCACGGTTTATTCTAAATGTACCAATACTCATGCAGCCAGTAAAGATGCCCCAGGCGATCAGGAAAACAGCAATTCCTCCCTTAGGCACTGGATCGAGGGCTCCCTGATGAAGAAGTATCTCCATGGTAGCAAAGGACATCCAGAATGCACCAAAAGAGCCAAAGGCAGTGGCACCAAAGGTATTATTCTTCTTGAATTCCCACATACCGGCCAGGAACTGTGCCAGTCCTCCGTAGAAAAGTCCTAGAGGTAGTACCATGCCTATGGACTCCTTGGGTATGATACCTGCGTTGACAACATTCAATACCAACGTTGTTAGCCCGAATCCAGCCAATCCTAGAGGTGCTGGGTTTGCGATCTCATCAGTCATGGACATCGCGTTTACTTTACATATATAAAGTTTACTCCTGTAAAGGGCTATCTAGCTCGTTGGTAATCCCATGCTGTATGAATGACACAGCAATAAATCCGTCTTTCCTCTTTACGATTTTTGACAAGACAATAATCTGCGACAAAAATTCTGAGTCTCCAATTATCTGAGTAAGAGCTTCAGTCAACCTCAATTTGTTACACGTGTAACAAGAATGGGATGTCCACTAATGAGAAGCGAAACCCTTTTATTGGAAATCTCCTCATTCTTTACATGTTGCGCAGTTTGGGTTTCCTCGTTACCCTGATGGCACTGTCTTGCCTGCATTACCCTGTGCAGCCCTGTACTGTACAGTCTGATAGAGAGACTCCTTTACATCTCGAGAAGACAGACCCTATGACTGAATGGGAATATGAGATGATAATGTGGTGGAATCCCTTTCTTTCTGATAATACACTGTGGCTGGTCTACCAGGAGCTGACATTCGATAATGTGAAAATACTCAAGTACAGAACCTTCAACGGTGAGTGGAGTTCTCCCCAGATCTTATCTGACACCGGAAACTTTGTCGCAGCAGTTGGGAATTTAGAGACCCTCACCTTTTTCTGGAATACAGCAGTCAAGGGAGAATCAGAGATGATCAAGAGCATCTGCTTCAGGACCCTAGCTCAGGAGTGGTCTTCGCCATCCTGCACGGAAGCTGAACCCTACATAGGTGACCAATTTGTGATCAGAGCTCCCGATGGGAACATCTGGCTTCTCTGGAGCAGAAGAGGGTTCTGGGAGTATCAGGTGTTTGAGAAAGATCACTGGGGGGAAAAGCAGCAGTTAGCAACTACAGAGGAGTACGACAAGATTCTGAGAGCCTTTTCACGGGAGGATGAAGTGTGGCTGTTCTACGAGACAGGAGCATCAGATATCTACTACAGGGTACTGGATAAGACAGGGCTTTCAGACCCCTATCCATTGGTCACAGAAGGGTTTCCCTACATACATGACATAGTCCAGTACGGGGCTACTGTGATGGTCTTCCTGGAAGTTCAGGAAGCAGATACTGATCAGAAAGCACTTGTCTATACTGTGTATGACGGGGAGTGGAGTTCTCTGCAGGCTGTGGCCTCTTCCCAGGATGGATTTCTCTCGGGAGGCTCTGCTGTCAGAATGCCTGATGGGAGAATCTTCGTATTCTGGAATGGTACTGACGCCATAGATGTGCAGCCCTGGGAAGTGGATATCTTTTACCGGGTGTATGATGGGGGTTGGTCAGGAATATACAGGCTGACAGATACACCAGATGCATGGGAAACCTCAGTGACAGGAGTAGAATACAATGGCTCTTTGATTCTCATCTGGAGAGAGAAGGAGTCGCTCATCGTCTACGCAAGCTATGTGGGTGCAGGCGAAGGAGAATCTGCAGAGCCTGCTGAACTTGAGAAGGTCACTCCTAAGACAGAGCCTGAGAAACCCGAGAGGCACTCAAAGATTTGGAATGTCGTTGAAAAGTATCTTCCCCTCCTATTGGTAGGAGCTGCCCTGGCTGCATTTTCTGCTGTCTTTTTCCTGAAGAGGAGGATATCTTCTCAAAAAGAAAAAAAGATTAGAGAAATCAAGGTGGGAGAAAGAAGAAAGAAGAAAAGAGCAAAAAAGAAGAAAAAATGAACCTGTCATAGTTGATTTCCGATTTCAACCCGTTTAATCGTATTTTGATGGCGATGTCATCACCAGTTTTCCGTGGTTCACTCCTTTTAGTGCTATCATACTATCTGCAAGCGCTTTCACTTCTGATGGTTTTCCCCTGACTACTACAACTTCAAGACAGTTCTCATTATCCAAATGGATATGTGTTGAAGATATTGTTTTGTCATGATGGATGTGCTGCAAATCTGTCAGCTTTTCCATGACCCCTCTCTTGTGATGGCCATACACAATGGTGATTATCCCTACTACTTCTTTGTTCTCCATCCATTCGTGCTCTATAATGATATTTCGTATCATGTCTCTGATAGCTTCTGATCTGTTGGTGTATCCTTTCATTTTGGTAAGTGCATCAAAATGCTCCAATAAATGAGCTGGCATAGAAACACCAAACCGTACAAGCTTTTCCATGATAGTCTGTGTGTTACCTTACTTATACTCTTTTTGGTGAGACTGCCGAGACTGAATACTGGGTGAATGGTCCCGCATAGAAACTTCATTCTCAGATAATACAGAAGGTAGGTACCTTGGAGTGGATGGAACGCTTTCAGGAGGCTAACATTGATTTGTTGAGACCTTTCCAGAAAGCCAGAACATTTACTGGCTTTACATGGTTATCATTGGATATTACACCGGTGAATTTCTATGGAGATAAAATACCAAAGGTGGTGCTATTGGATGGATCGAATCTTTGATCATTTTACAAAGCATTTGTGTAA
>CAZFAR010000258.1:0-3806 GCA_964516825.1 uncultured Thermococci archaeon | reverse complement strand
GAGAGGTGATGTGAATGTCTATGGTGAAATTCATAGCCCGGAGAGCAGTAGAGATTGTGATAACGTTATTCATAATTACGACCTTGATTTTCATTCTATTTCGGTTGATGCCATCAGATCCAGCCTCAATGGTGATCTCCCCCAGGATGACACCAGAATTGAAGGCAGTTCTGAGGACCCGATTCGGGCTGGATAAACCTATGTGGTATCAGTATTACATCTACCTGAGAAACATAGTGCATGGTGATTTTGGTACATCATTCTACTGGCAGGGTGATGTCTTTGATATATTGAAGGCAAGATTTCTCCCCACTGTTTTACTTTTCACCTTGGGATACATGCTTGCCTATGCCTTGGGAATCAATTTAGGGAGGATCATCGCCTGGAGAAGAGGTGGGAAACTTGAGTACGGTTCGACTGTGATTGGCCTCTTCTTTTATACTATGCCAATTTTCTGGCTAGGGCTTCTAGCTATCTGGGTCTTCTCCTACAAGTTCGATCTATTTCCCGTGGGTGGGATGAAATCTCCAGAGATCTGGAGTTTAGCAGGCTCAAGTCTTGCGACCAAGTTAGTAGATGTGGGATACCATCTGTTCTTGCCATTAACTGTCTTCACTGTCTGGGTGTTCACAGGAAGCATGTTATTAATGAAGAACAGTATGCTTGAGACATTGAGGGAAGACTACATTACTACCGCCAGAGCCAAGGGATTGCCGGAGAAGAAGATAAGGGACCACCATGCAGCAAGGAATGCCATGTTACCAGTAGTGACTGCCCTCGCATTATCCATGGCTTTCTCCTTCAATGGAGGTGTATTGACGGAGACAACGTTCTCATGGCCTGGATTGGGCTCATGCCTGGTGGAGGCATCTTTGAACTACGATTATCCACTGGCACAGGGTGCCTTCATCCTACTGGCAGGGATCGTCTTGCTGGCAGTTTTACTGGCAGACATTCTCTATGCGTATTTGGATCCACGAATCAAGTACTAGGGTGATTTTGATGAGACAACACATAGAAGTAAAAACGCAGTGGCAGAGGAGGAAGGAAAGGATTAGAGGCATCTGGGGATTGTTCAAGCAGAGCAGAGTGGGAGTTTTAGGAATTGCAATCTTAGTAATCTTCTTCATTTTAGCTATTGCTTCTACAATTCCTCCCAAAATTGATGAGATGTACGTCCCCTTGTACGGAACAGATCCTGACATCATTGGATTCTCCCAGCCTTCATTAAAGCATCCATTGGGAACAGATTTCATGGGAAGAGATCTATTCAGCCAGTTATTGGAAGGTGCAAAATGGGGGTTAGCAGTCGGGATCACAGCAGCACTGGCCTCTGTCATCGTTGGTACTGTCGTCGGATTAGTATCAGGGTACTTCGGTGGTACGATTGATACTTTACTCCAGAGGATGGCAGACATTGTTTTGACCCTTCCAAGTATACCTTTAATCCTGGTCATAGGAGCAGCTTTAGGAAGGCTAAGTATCTGGAATATTGTCATTCTGATCGGCATGCTGGGATGGCCTTCCACTTCCAAGGTGATCAGATCGCAGGTATTATCTTTAAGGGAGCGTCCATTCATCGAATCTGCCAGGGTCAGTGGAGCCAGTGACAGCAGGATCATATTCAGGCACATTGCTCCAAACGTTTTGCCACTGAGCTTTTTATACATGACCTTTGGTGTCACAGGTGCTATTCTGACTGAAGCAGCATTGAGCTTTCTGGGATTGGGAGATCCAAGTACTGTCTCCTGGGGAATGATGCTGCAATGGTGCTTCACATCAGGGAACACTTTCCGTGCACCTTTCTGGCTGCTTCCTCCTGGATTATGCATAACTTTTTTGGCTCTGTCATTCTATTTAATTGGTATTGGAACAGAACAGATAGTCAATCCAAGGTTGAGGGAGAGATAAAAATGAAAATTTTAGAAGTTCAGAACCTGGTCATGTACTACAAGACTTTGAAAGGATATGTGAAAGCAGTAGATAACGTCTCTTTTGAAGTGGAAAAGGGAGAAGCCATGGGACTGGTCGGTGAATCTGGCTGCGGGAAGACTACGATAGGTATGTCAATTCTCAGATTGCTGCCCTCAAATGCAGAAATACAATCTGGAGAAATCTTCTTTGGAAATGAGAATCTCTTGAGTTTACCAGAAAAGGAGATGCGGGCAATTCGCTGGAAAGGTATCTCAATGATCTTCCAGGCAGCCATGAATGCCTTAAATCCAGTGCACAGAATCGAGGATCAGATTGTAGAAGCGATTAGAACCCACGAGAATATTCCAAAAGAAGAAGCACGGGAAAGAGTAGACCAGTTGTACAGACTCGTTGGTCTGGATCCAGGAAGAGCTAGAGACTATCCCCATGAGTACAGTGGAGGGATGAAGCAGAGAGCAGTCATCGCCATGGCACTTTCCTGTAATCCTCAGATAATCATTGCAGATGAACCAACGACTGCTTTAGACGTCATCGTCCAGGATCAGATCATTTCTGAGATCAAAAAACTGCAGCAGAAGCTGAACATGACGATGATCTACATTTCCCACGATATATCAGTAATTGCAGAATCCTGTGAACGCATTGCTGTAATGTATGCAGGCATCCTAGCAGAGTACGCTAATGCAGTCGATTTATTCCGGAATCCAATGCATCCTTATACCCAGGCCTTGATGAACTCTTTTCCCTCGATTAAGGGGCCAAAGAGAAGACTGATCCCTGTGCCAGGTGAACCACCAAATCTCTTGAGCCCTCCATCAGGATGCAGATTCCATCCCCGCTGTCCCCTTGCAATGGATATCTGCAAGAGAACTGTACCCACTTTCACAGACTACGAGAACAGGCACTGGGCTGCATGTCACGCTTTAGGGTGATTTCATGGAATTGATACGTGCAGAGAATTTGAGGAAACTGTTTCCCGTTCGGGGAGGCTTTTTTGAAAGACAGCCAAGGTATGTCCATGCAGTAGATGACATCGATTTTTCTATTGAGAAAGAGGAGATCTTTGGGCTGGCAGGTGAATCAGGCTGCGGGAAGACAACTGCGAGCAAACTACTTGTCCGCCTTGTGGAGCCTACTTCGGGCGAAATCTACTTAGATGGCCAGGACATCGCCCATCTGGAGGGAAGAGAACTCAAGGAGTTCAGAAAGAATGTTCAAATGGTCTTTCAAGACCCGTATGAATCACTGAATCCCCGCTTCAACATTCTGGACACGATTGCAGAACCCCTGATCGTCCAGAGCATTGGGACAATAGAAGAAAGGGAAGAAATGGTGCACAAAGCCCTGGAGACAGTAGAATTGCGGCCAGCAGAGGATTTCGTCTTCAGATTCCCCCACGAGTTGTCAGGAGGTCAGAGGCAGAGAGTTGCTGTCGCCCGTGCATTGGTCATCGAGCCTACCTTCATCGTTGCAGATGAGCCTGTCTCAATGCTCGATGTTTCAATCAGGGCTGGAGTGATGAATCTCATGCTAGAATTAAGGGAGAAATTTGGGTTGACCTTCGTTTTCGTCACCCATGATCTCGCAGTCTCCCGCTACATGTGCGACCACATCGCTATCATGTATTTAGGAAAAATTGTTGAAATAGCAGAGACAGAGGAGTTGATCGGAAATCCCCAGCATCCCTACACCAAAGCCTTACTCTCAGCAGTCCCTGTACCAGATCCTACAGAAAGAAGGAAGCGCATCGACATCATTGGAGGAGTCTCAGCTGCAATAAGCCCCCCACCAGGCTGCCGATTTGCACCTCGCTGTCCCTACGCCATGGATATCTGCAGAAAAGAAGATCCTGAACCCAAGGATGTTGGTGG
>CAZFAR010000257.1:0-3820 GCA_964516825.1 uncultured Thermococci archaeon | reverse complement strand
ATTTCTCTATCGAGTCTGCAGTTATCTATTCCTTTTTCCTGCAAGAATGTTACACGTGTAACATGGAATCATGTAGTATTGCTTTGTGGATGACGTTCAGGTATTGAATTTCACAAAAGGGTAACACTGAATTCTTTGGCAAGAAGTCAGTTGTCCTTCTATTTCACATGAGAGACGTTTTCAATAAAGAAGAAGAACAAAAGTGATGCAAAACCTTTAAAAGGATCAACTCCCTATTTTCCATGGGACTCAGACTGGCAATGAGGTCACCATGAAAAACTTGGACACTCATTCAGTCTGATCCCACAATATCCAGAATCTCCCGCAATGAGTTCAGCTCTGATGCATCGATACAATTTATGTGTTTCAATTCAGGATTATCCTGAATAATCTCAATATTATATGCAAAATCATCTACAAGGAATATCTTACCTGGATCTCTCTCCTTCTCTTTGAAAATGTTCAGTATTTCCAGTATCATTCCATCTTTTTCCCTCCAGGACACTTCCAGAAAGTTGAAGTACTGGCCAAGCTTCAGCCTCTGCAGCAATGCTACTACCGGCAGCTTCCTGTTTTCACTCGCCAGTGCCACATATATCCCTCTTTTCCGAAGTTCTTCCAATACATCTCTCACACCTTCTTTCAAATAAATTCTCTTCCCCTGATGATCTTCCGCCGTGTTCTCATCTATCAGACGAAGCGGACTGGCTAGATACCCTGCCAGAACATCTCCACTCCACAATGTTCCATCTCCATCAAAGATTACGAGCATACACTCTAATAAGTGAAGAACCTTAAAAATGTAGTGATCTGTAATCTATACACTTTGCAGCCCGCTCGTCAGTTTAAGATAGCCTTTCAACATGGTCGTACCTCTTTTTATATCTTATCTCAAGAAAAGTCTGTAACCACCTGTAACAATTCTGACATAAAGTATATTCAAATGTACTTAATAGACACTTCCATATATTTGAAGTACATTTTGACCGAAAAGTTTATAAGCACAGAGTACTAGAAGTACACAAAAATGTACAAGGTGACAGCATGGACGATATCGAGCACGTGAAAAAGGAACTCAGAAAAGAATTCAAAGCTGAAATGAGACAGTTGCGAGACGAACTCCTCAAGCAGTACCAGGCTCCTCAAGCTGAAGTGACAGAAGATGTACAGGAAATTGCACAGGAGATGAGAAAACTTCTCTCAGAAAAAAAGGAATACGCAGAGTACATTGATTTCGATCCAGAGAAAGCTTCTGAAATGCTCAAACCCCTGGCCAATGCTGAACGGCTAAAGATACTGCAGGCATTGTACGACGAAGGTAAGTACTTCACAGACATGACAGAGCTGACAGGGCTGGAGCACAGTCCTTTGCGATTTCATCTCTCGAACCTGATCGATGCAGGGTACACAGAACAGGAACGTTACAGAGGCAGATACCTGATCACTGTATACGGGAAGATTGCCTTGCGATTGGTAGGGTTCCTTTGCACAAAAAGAGGTGGTATCAATGAATAATATATCTCTCAAGGTGACCTGTCCGCACTGCGGACGAAAAATGCAGATAGAGAAGAGGGTAGCCTTCACTGACTACGTGGATGACTGGGACAGAGTGCTCTCTGACTTTGAGGTGGAGGAGTTCCACTGCATTTGTGGAGAGACATTTCTGGGAGCAGAGACTGTTCAGTCCAAGAAAATCGGGAAAATCCTTGAAATTGCCAAAGATCTGAAATCTCAGGGAAAATTCGATATTTCAGAGGATGAGGTCAAGATCAAGCTGGGATTTTCCGATATCTGGAAACTGATTCGAGAAATAAAAGATTTGGAAGGTGATTTCAAATGAAAGATCAACTAGATACAGCAAGAAATACACTCTGGAGAATAGGAGTACTCTTCGTGGTACTGTGGTTCATTGCTGCAGTCACTGATCTCATGGGTGTATACGAGTATGAAGTGGAATTTCTGCAGCTTGCTGTAGGATTCTACCTACTCTCCCGGGTACCTACTGCATTCAGGAAAAGGTATTCTGCAGGAAAAAGAGTGCAGAAGTTCTTCACCAATTTGGGATGGCCCCTCATTGGATTGTGGGTCGCATTCAAGATCCTAAGATGGATTGGCTGGTTCGGCAGCATGGAAATTGGAATTGAAATCGACTACCTGCTGGCTGTAGGGATCATCTTCTTAGTGATTGGGTATGCAGTGAAGTCTTTAAGGTACAGGACAGGATACTGGGCTGCACGCTCTGTAATACTTACTGTTGGTGGTGTTTCCATTTTCTTCTGGATTCTGATCAAACTTTTTGACATCTTCCCGGAGTATGCAGATCAAGCTCTCTTCCTCGGCTTGGTAGCTGTTGGTGTAGGATTCATCTTGGGAGGTCTCAGAAGACCTCCCGATTTCTTTTTAGAAGTCAGAGAAAAAGAGGTTGAACCTGAAATTTCTGAGGAAGTATACGTCACGGAGGAAGATACTACTATTTCAAGGGAGAGGGCAAAGGTGAAAATCAACAGAGGATCACTGTTCGTTCCCATTGTTGCAGAAAAGGATGTTGGCGGTATCTACTTCGGTGAAGGCATGTACCAGGTGGATGCAAAGGCGAAGGTGTATCAGGATGTCTACAGAGGAATAACCATGGTTTCAGGTGATGATTGGGGTATGGTTAGAGAGAGTCAGAAGGTTGCTCCTGCTGGTGAAGAGGCATTCGAGGATATCGGGCTCAAGAGAGAGGAGGTCCTGGAAATTGCCCGACTCCAGATAAAAGGGAAACTGACCGATGAGGTGAGAAGAAGGCTGAAAAAAGTCCAGATCGATCTGCCGTTCATCAAGGTGAGGGAAACACCCCACGGTGATTATGTCAAGGTCGGTCCCATTGAGGTTGAGGATGCAGAAGGACGCGTACGCTTCGGCCCCTGGGAATTCAGAGAATCTGGGAGTCGATTTGGCAAGAGAGGGTTATTCATTCAGATTCGTTCCAGGGATGAGGAGATCACCATTAGTACCAATGGGAAGACTGTTCTGACGAAGGGAGATACACACATTACTGTTGATGGCAAGGTGATCGTCAGAGAAGAGGGCACTGATCTGGTGATGGATGAAGAGAAGAAAGTGCTGCGTTCTGGAAAGATCAAGCTCATTCTGAAGGACAAGAGAAGGGTTCTCCAGTCAGATGGGTTTGAATTGTTGATAGGAGAGGATTCAGGGAAGATCAGGAAGGATGGCAAATCGAGAGTGATAACAGATGAGAAGACACTCGAGGAGATCCGCACTGAGATTGATGCAGTAGCAGATGAATTGATTAAGGAAGTTCTGGATCGAGGAGAATTGAGAGAACTGGATGCTCTGATCAGGAGATTTGAGCAGGAACTTAGTTAATTCTTATTTTTTTATTTTTTCTTTTTTCTTTTTTGGATTGTTCAGCATCATTATTTATTAGCCGGGCATTTTCAGAACTTGATGTTACACGTGTAACATCTTCTTGATCTATTCTGTATCAATCACGTACTTTTTCGGTATTTCTTTCAATTCTCTTTCCATTATTGCCAGTTTATTCCTATCGAATATTCTTGGATCATAGCTCAAAATGAACCTACATTTGTTTCGCGCTACCTCATCATTTAGGGAGTACACCAGATTCATGATAGCATCAAACGAATTGTGAATTATGAGATATTCAAAGCCTTCAAAAAGGACACAGGAAAAGGGAACTTCTTCTATGAAATTGCTGATCATGTGAGCCAGTTTTGGCAGATTGGTAGGATTTATCGTCCATTTGTTCTCTTCATCAAAGGAAAGCCATATCAGGGGGGGACGTTCCAGATCCCAT
>CAZFAR010000256.1:0-3880 GCA_964516825.1 uncultured Thermococci archaeon | reverse complement strand
TTGAAAGTGGGTTAGCCAGGGTGCCAATCTACGAGTACTTACTGGTTTGACTATACACGTGTAACATGACATTGCCCAATCTGCAGTATGGAATAATCCGAGTACCAGAAGAAAATGAATAAGAAAAAAGGCAAAGAATGAAAGCAAAGAATGAATTGCTACTGCTGTCCTGCAAGCTGCTCTACTCTCCTTTCCACGTCGAACCCTTCTTTCCGGGCTCTCAATTCGAAGTAGATAATAAGCCGAGTACAATTCACCAGTGGCATCAGGAAAGCCTGGACCAGTAAGCCTGCCCCAACCGTTATAACAAATACGTTCGTCGATGATGACAGTCTGAATAGAAATGCAGTCCCCTGGATAATCGTGGGAATCAGATGCATGACAAAAAGTATTGCGAATGTCACAAGAGTACGCCCTTTCACCAGTTCCCAGCTCCTGCTTAGGGCGTCAAAATAGAATACTCTTTCATTAACCATGACAGGAAATGCAGTTATCCACCGTGTCCAAACAAACGCTGGAATCAAGAGAAAAAGTGCTACAAGAATTAACGCTATTAAAAGCACGCCAAGCATAGCTGAAAGACTGCCAAGAGGAGCAGTCATGAAAGCATAGGCAAAGACCGCCGCGAAGACGCCTAAGGGGATTATGAGGACTATTACTATGACCACGGAAAGAATGAGGGCCATGATAACATTTGTTAGTACTAGTCCCAGAATGTTTCTCAGTGAGAATTTGTACGCCTCTTTTATTGAGGCTGGGGGCTGTAACACGCTGTCAGATGCTACCTTTATCAGGGCACCCATCGCTACGGGGTATACTGCTAATTGAATGATCAGGAGCAGAAGAAACACCAGAAGTAATGTCAGGATATTGTAGTCGGGCGCAGCATAGGCAGGCTCCATTGAAAACACATTCCCGGCTCCCAGATAATAGGCTGAGAACACGTTATTGAGTAAGTAGAACACTGTCACAGGAAGAAAAGCTACCACGAGAGCAATGAAATTGCCACGATACAATCGTACGGAAGCATCGAGAATCTCGCCAAATCCCATTGGCCTTACGTATTTACTCTGTTCCATGGTAGTACTGAGCGGTTACCCTATTTAAGTCTGTGTGTTGTACTACATTGTACACTGAGAGGACAAAAGATGAATAGGACAAGAGAGCATCGAAAATTCAAGAAGATTTTTATACTTACAGGCAGAGCACCAATAATGAGATACGAGGAATTCATCACTACCCATCAACAGCGATGGAATGATCTCAATGCACTTTCTGAACGCATAAAAAGCCAGGGATACGCCTCTCTCTCCTCTGAAGAGCTGGATTCCTTTTTGCTGCTGTACCGGCAGGCATGTGCTGATCTGGCTTACATCAGGACGAACTTTCCTGAAAGCAGGACTGAAGAGTACTTAAATAATCTGGTTGCCAGGGCCCATGCACAGTTCTCACGGGTTCGTCCCCCCTCTCTTAGGAGGATAATAGACTTCTACTGGCAGACCTTTCCCCGCCTCTTTGCCAAGAATGCACGGTTTGTAGGATTAGCTTTTGCGGTATTCATGGCGACTGCCCTCATATCTGCTGTTGGTATGCACTATGACCGGGGGTTTTTCATGGATTTGTCTCCAATACCTGAATATATTCTGGAGGAGAGAGCTGACAGAGGAAGTGTAGGTCCAAACATGGACGAGTTCATTGCTCCAGTTGCTTCTTCTTCCATCATCGTGAATAATGCACAGGTGGGCATCATGACCTATGGCACAGGAATTGCTCTGGGGCTGGGAACAGTCTTCTACTTGTTCATTAACGGCGTAATGATGGGGGTTGTCACAGCATTCTTTGTCGAAAGAGGGCTTGGTATTGCATTGATGGCAAGCATTCTCCCTCATGGTGTACTGGAGCTGACAGCAATTTTCATCTGCGGTGGAGCCGGGCTCATGCTGGGAGAGGCAGTGATCAATCCAGGAGAAGTACCTCGTTCTCAGGCAGTCAAGGAAAAGGGAAGGGAAGCCACCCAGTTAGTGGCAGGAGCTTTTCTACTGTTTTTGATTGCAGGAGTTATTGAAGGATATTTCTCCTTTGTAGAAACTATATCAGATGAGACAAAACTGGTCTTCTTGATAGTTCCAGTTGGGTTCTTAATCTTATATTTGCTGAGACATGTGATAGTGAGAAAATGAGGGTTACTGATTCCTGGAGCTATCTCAAATTCTGGAATTTATATTTATTAGGTAAGTTATAACAAATTAAGCTAACAGCGAAAAATAAATAAGAAAATATTTTGCCAGAAAGTTTATATACATCCTATACGAACAATTTATTATGAAGAATGTATTCCTGAACGAAAAGAAAGCACTGATCATGATGAACCTTCTCGATGGAAAAAGCTACATCCGCCACATTGCAGAGAAAAGTGATACCATGTATCCCCATGCACTTCAAACGCTGCAGCTTCTAGAAAAGAAAAAGCTTGTAGATTCTACAAAAGAAGGAAGAATAAGGATCTATCAGCTCACAGAGGAGGGTAAGAAAGTGGCAGAGCTAATAAAAGAACTGTGGTCTCTCACAGGAGATTGAGGTCTGCTTCAGCTCCAAGAGACAGAGAACTAGCTGTTACACGTGTAACAAAATCAATGACGAACTGTGGACGAAAGCTTTATAACATGGCGATGTCATTAATTAATGATGAATAACAATGAAGCAGTTCAATCTTTCATTACAGATCTCGCTTTGAGAGGGTACTCAAATCACACGATCAAAGCCTATCGCCTCACCATGGAAAGAGCTCTAAAATTTTCTGGCAAGAATTTCAGGAAGAGTACAACCCAGGATCTTAAGGAATTTCTACTATTTTTGCAGAGAGAGAAGGGATGCAGTCTGAGAACGATTCACAGACACATAAATGCATTGAGGACTTTCTACAGACTGTATGAGATGGATGTTGCTGATAAGATACAGCTCCCAAAGGTTGAAAAAGCACTTCCCACATTTCTGAATTTTGGGGAAATGGAAATCCTGCTCGATTCCATACGTAATACAAGGGATTTGGCAATTGTTCGGCTGTTATATGCTTCTGGGCTGCGAGTTTCTGAACTGGTGGGACTGGATAAAGACAGCATTGAGGGGAATGTCATTCGTGTTAGATCAGGAAAAGGAAGAAAAGACAGAATATCCTACATAGATGATGGAACCCTGGAACTGGTGAGAATGTATCTTGAGAAGAGAGAAGATGAGAATCCGGCTCTGTTCGTGAACAGAAAAGGAGAGAGATTGACAGACAGGTACATTGAAATCCTTGTGAAAAGACATGCACAGAAAGCGGGAATCAGGAAAAAGGTAACACCTCACACATTGAGGCATACCTTCGCCACGCATCTGCTTCAGAATAAGGCAAATATTGTGGTGATCAAGGAGCTTCTGGGTCATGCCAGCCTTTCTACGACGCAGATATACACCCATGTGACAGACGAGTATAAGAGAGAAATCTATGAGAATTCCCATCCGCTATCAAAGGGTTAGACTATATATCTGAGTGTTATTGGAGGTCAATTGAAGAGGAGATTCAATGGGGAAGAAACCGACTGTTTATGATTTTTTTGGTGAAAGTGCTGAAATTTACAATAGTGACAACCATTTGTTTGAACTGCAGAAGAAAACGGCTCAGAGGGCAATAGAATTACTGGAGGACAAGAAAAGCATGAGAGAGGAGAGAATTCTGGATTTGGGATGCGGAACTGGATGGACCATAATGGTACTGTATGAGAATGGGTTTACAGATGTTTTAGGGTTTGATTTTTCGGAGGATATGCTAAGATTTGCTGTCAGGAGGGGATTTGCTGTAGTGAAGGCAGATATGAGGAGAATTCTTCCCTTTCGTGAT
>CAZFAR010000255.1:0-3883 GCA_964516825.1 uncultured Thermococci archaeon | reverse complement strand
CAAGCAGACTCGGACATCCCCTCTCTGTTTTTGTTTTTTTTTCAGAGGGGGCTTAGCTTCACCGAGGAGTTCTCTCGCCTTCTGAATAGTCTTTTGTGCGTCAACACACTGAGGCGTGGAAGTGGAAGGCGGTGTCTCCGATTCATCAGAGTCATCTGTATCTGTATCATCCGTGTCGTCTGTATCTGTATCGTCTGTATCATCCGTGTCTGTGTCATCTGTGTCATCTGTATCTGTATCAGTTTCTCCTGGTCCGATAACAACTGGATTTGACTGCTTCTCTGGTACTGTTACTGATTCTCCTGTGCTTGTGTCTATTCCCTGTCCGCTACCTGAGAAAACTACTGTTCCTTCCTGCACTGCAACGTAAGTCCAGAGAATGATTTCGAAACTGCGACCTTTCACAGTCATCGATGTGCGGGATGGACCTGATTCCAGGGTAACCTTTCCTGTTCCTGTGACTTTCAACTCAGAGGGTATCACGTCTACTGCATCTGCTTGTCCAATGTTCTGAATTGTTACAGCAACAGTGATCATGTCTCCCTCCAGGACTTCTTTCGGGGTGGCTATGATGAAGGCAGTGAGAACAGCAGGTGATTGGACTCCTACAGTGGCAATTACTGTTTCTGAAGCTACTGTAGTATCATTTGCATTCCCTGTAACATTTCCTGCAAAGACTGCTGTCCCTCCTAAGGGTCCTGGAGTAGCTACATACTTCCACTCGAACGTCCTGGTCGTACCAGGCTCAAGCTGCGTGATCGACTCTGGCAGTGGTCCTGAGATGAGGCTGGCAGACACAGTACCTGTAAGGCTTAGAGCGAGTTCTGAAGGAGTCACATTCTCCAGGATGACCTCTCCTGCATTGTTTACCTCCATGGTCACTGTAATAGTATCTCCTTCAATGATCCCGTACAAGAGGGCTGTAATATCACTGATGCGTACTGGCTCTACCCCTACTTCCACAGTAACCTCTGAAGCTGGTGAGGAAACCTCTTCTCCTGATTCTGTGGTGCCTGTAACACTTCCTGAGAACACGAGTGTTCCTTCAGAAGCGTTCACCTGGTATACCCATGTGAACGTGACTGAATCTTGTGGGGAGCAATCTGCAGACTCTGGCTCGGGTCCTGAAATCTTTTCCACTCCCTCAGGAGCTGTCAATGCTGGTACAATACCTGAAATGAGTGCATCTCCTGTATTCTGCACTGTCATGGTCACTGAAACAGTGTCTCCTGTATCTACCGCAGAAGGAGAAACAGAAATCTCAGATTGAAGGCAGGATCCAACTGGTATTCCTGGCTCTTCAATAGTCATTGGCAGGGAAAGAGGTTCGCTCCAGTTTCCAGCACTGTTCTGTGCTCTCACGTAAACAGTATATTCTCCTGGAAGAGTGATGCCCACGGTGAAGGCAAATTCCTCTTCTGGCTCATCAAAGCTTCCATCTGTAGGTTCTGCCTCTATCCATTCCTGCTGGCCCAGACTGTACTGTACTGTAGTAATTATATTCAGAGAAATTGGATTTCCTTCCTTCAATGGGTTCATGTTGGACAATGGGGAGACTTTGGCAGTACCAGTGACGTAGGTTTCCTGCTGGTCTACAACGACTTCAGGTACAGTGTCCAGAACATCCAGGATGCCGTCAAAATCAGAATCACGCCATCCCAGCTGCTCTCTGGTATACCCCTCGATCTGGCTGTTCACCATAGGTTCTCCTTTCATGATGCATGGTGATGTGGCTGTACAGGATTCACTATTCCACTCTGAGTTGGCATTCACTCCACCTAGGTATCCGGAGACAGCAGTCTGGTCCACCTGGCTTGTACAGTGCTCGTCCAGCGCCCAGAATATGTGGCAGGTTTCGTGAGCCACAATAGAATCCATGCTGGAAATGCCCCAGATGAAATTGGAGTAGGTGACAACCATTCGAGGCCCACCTAAAAATGCGTAGGCGTAGTATCCATCAGAAAATGCGTTGTCCTCATCCTCTGAGCTGTCCACCACGAAGATGATGAATGCCCAGTCGCACTTGTACTTCTGTCTCAAATCGTTCGCGTAGGCATACTCGTTTACTACGTAACTGGAATTTGTGTATCCAAGGTAGAACATGGCTTGCTGTTCCCACATGTCATCGTCAGTGTGCGGCCTTGTTATAGGCTCGTATCCCACTGGTATGCTGTAATGCCACTCATAAACAAAGGTCAGATGGGCATTAGGCTCCTGATTTGCCAGCCAGTTCAATCCATTCTGAATCTCTGATGTCACATTGGCTTCCTCTTCTTCAGTCCAGTTCTCTGTGCCATCGTCTATTGTGCCATTACTCTCAAGCAAGAGGACACCAACAGCTACTGATCCTACGAGATATTCTGATGTGTCCTGGAATTCTGCTCCATACGGAAGTCCTGAATACTGGGTTGAAACTGCATAGGCAGAAATGTCTGGAAGGATCTCTGTATCATCTGGCGGTGGTTCTGGGTCCACAGGGAGCTCATTCAATCCTGCATCTGCTGATAAGCCCATGTAGTTGTTGTTCCATGCAGTGACTGCATATTTCGTTTCCTTACCCCAGTTTTCGTGCTCTGAAACATCGACGACTCCTCTGTACACTGTGATAGCAGAATCCTGTATCAATGACTCTTCTATTTCCAGAGAAATCTGTCCAATGATCACCTGTGGGGGAAATATGTGCGTAACTATTCCGCCAAGCTCCCCTGTACGCTCTGCTACGTCATTGATCTCTAGGGATTCCTCCAGAATGATTAGAGCAGGCCGATTCTCGCTCACAGGTTCTGATGCTCCAGTGACTCCTGAAACCAGGAGCAGTGCTACCAGTGAAAGTGAATAGACTATCTTTCTGTGGTTCGTCTGGTTCTTTCTCATAATTGTAACCTCCATGAGGTCTGGCTTGGTGCCAATACTCTTATACAATATTAGTAATCAATAGCATATAAAGCTTTCGGTTATCAACCATAGAAAATAGAAAAGCAGGGATAGTTGGTGGAAAATGAAAGGAGATTGTAAGATAAAGATACAGTTTCTAGAACTTCTCGTGAACTTCTTCTGTCTTCACAGTCCTATATCGATCGTACAGAGCTGACAGGAACATCAGAATAAGTCCCAGGATGATGAACGTTATAGCCAGTAGGACATACCAGGGGAGAGGGATCTTGACGAATACTTGAATCAGTCCATAGATGACCATACCGAGGAAAATCAGTCCACCCAAAGCCACGAGAGCAAACCCAGCTTTTGCTATGATGTTCATTGATTCACCTATTTCAATCTTACTGCTGTTCCGTAAGCCAGAATTTCGGCTGCTCCTGTTGACACCTGTACAGTGCTGAAGCGTAGGGCGACCACAGCATCTGCTCTCAACTTCTCAGCTTCTTCAACCATCCTGTTCAGAGCTTCTTCACGTGCTTCTGAAATCATTTCAGTGTATTCTGTCAGTTCTCCACCCACGATGTTCCGCAGACCTGCCATGATGTCCTTACCAATATGCTTGGCCCTGATTGTGTTACCGCGCACCAATCCAAGTACTTCTATTATTTCCCTGCCGGGAATAGTTTCAGTATTTACAACAATCATGGTAAGCAATTTCTGGCTACCCTTTTAAATGCGCTCCCTATTAGAGATTTCTACTCATGAAGTCACTTTTGTTTTGACCTATTAAAGATTTCTACTGACGCGCACAATGAAAGCATTTTCTTCTGTTACTTTCCCTTTTCTCAGCCTCTTTCCATAGCTTTCACAGTATCTTTGTCTCTCCGATCGAGGATGACCAGAAATCTGGTATCACACAATCCCATTCATGAGATCACAAGGATTGGAACCATCAAAAGATATTTATGCAATACACTGTACTGCATTCCATGAATCTAGAGTGGAT
>CAZFAR010000254.1:0-3889 GCA_964516825.1 uncultured Thermococci archaeon | reverse complement strand
GGATGGATAATCAATGTATGTCCTATTTATCATGAAATCTTCATAGATAGTCGAACCACTCTAATATGCTACAAGAGTGCGGGCGCTCCTACGTGAGAAGGAGAGGATTGTTGTCGTCATGGAGGAAAATAGATTTCTGGGAATTATTACCAGACAGGATGCTATGCTGATAACATCCACCAAATCCAATCTGAAGGCCAGAGATATCATGTCTCAGCCAATACTCACACTGAATCCTGATGAAGAAGTCCATGCTTCAGGAAGAAAGATGATTGAGAAAGATGTGTATTCTGCTCCTGTCATGGACGATTCCACTTTTCTGGGAATTGTACACATGGATGACATCATACAGGCAGTCCACCATCCTTCATCAAAGAAAGTGTACGACATCATGACTGAAGAAGTAATAGCATGTGAACGCCGCACTGATATCACAAAGGTGTGGGATCTGATGTTGTTTCACAATTTGACTGGATTGCCAGTGTATGAGGAGATGTCGACGTCTCACAGGAAGTACAAGAAAATGATTGGATTCGTCACCAGAAAAGACATTCTGCAGGCTGGAGAGATCAGGCCAGGAATGGACAGACAGAGGCTCACCCATCCACCATCTGTAGAGAAAGTGATGACCCGCACTCCCAGGTATGTGCATCCGGAGGATTCAGTGGATTTGTGTGTTGAATTGTTTGGGAAATACAGAATAGGGCGACTTCCTGTGGTGAAAGATGGGTTTGAATTGATAGGAATTGTAGACAGGGAAGATGTTCTAAAGATATATGTCTAGATGAGGAGGAATTGTATGAGAAGGATGATTCAAGGACGACTTGACCGGGGAGCCAGAGAATTCGAGACCCGGGTTCATGAACATGAAGGAGAAGTGATGGAAATTGCCAGAAGGGACGTGGTGACCGTTCCCCCCACAATATCTATAAAGGGTGCAGCTGAAACCATGGCCTACTACAGAACGAGAAGACTGCCCATCACCCACCCAGGAACTGGAAAGCTTGAAGGTATTGTAATATCCAGAGACATCATCAACTTCCTGGGGGGAGGAGAAAAACATAGAATCATATCAGAGAAGTATCATGGGAACATCTTTGCTGCAGTCAACGATTCTGTCAGGGACATCATGAGCAGGGAGGTTTTCCTGCTCCGAAACACTGCCTCCATTGATGATGTCATTCAGGAGATGAAGGAGAAAGATGTAGGAGGGTTCCCCATTGTGGATGCTGGGGATCAGGTGGTAGCCATTATCGAGGAGAAGGATCTGGTAAGGCAGATTGCAGGAGCTGTTACTGGTGAATTAGTGAAAGATCTGATGGCTACTGCATTGATCACCATCACTCCGGGGACTACTCTGAAGGACACGTGCAGATTCATGATTGCCAACGATATTCGCAGGCTCCCTGTAATTCAGGAAGGCAAGCTGATCGGCCTCATAACTACAACTGATATTCTGAGGTACTTTGCCTCTAACGAGATGTTCAAGCACATGACAGGAGATCCCCTATCAGAGAGGATACACAAGGTCATGGTTACAGACCTGGCCTGCGTATCACCAGAGGAGGATGCGGGCAAAGCAGCCCAGATCATGAAAAGGAGGGATGTAGGATGCCTGCCTGTAACAGATGGAGGCCTGGTAGGTATTCTGACTGAAAGAGATCTTCTAAAGATTTTTTAGGGTGATGCAGTGAAAATTGAAGAAATCATGAAATCTCCTACCCATGTGGACAAGGATGAGAAATTGTCATACGCTGTAGAACTGTTTGAAAAGCACAACATTGCCAGACTTCCTGTTCTTGAGGAAGGTAAACTGGTGGGGATTGTTACCCAGAAAGATGTTATGGAAAAGATTGGATATTTCAAGGAAGACCTGAAAGTATCTACCTTCCACATATCAACGTGCATGACCAAGAATCCTTTCACGCTCAGGCCGTCTGAAGATGTGAAAAAAGCTGTGGATCTATTCTGTTCAAAAGGGATTTCTGGAATACCTATTGTTGAAAGGGAGCTCGTGGGGATGGTGACCAAACTGGATGTAATTGAAGTTCATGACTACTCCCAGAAAGTGTCTTCTTGTTACAACCCTCATTTCCTGTCCATATCTGTAGAGGAGAGGCTCGTTCACGCCAGAATGCTGATGCTGGAAAACAATGAACGCTGCCTGCCTGTGATAAATGGTGAGCTGAAGGGAGTCATTACTACCAGCGATGTGGTTTTCAAATTGTACAGGTTCATGGAGCTTGTTGATAAACATCAGGGCACGCTGGTGAGGAACATCTCTGTGATGGAAGCTATGAATCAGAATCCTGAGACAACAACCCCTGCTCAGGATTTGGAAGAGGTAAAGGCAATAATGGTCAAGGAGAATCTATCAACGCTTCCTGTGGTGGATGCTGAGAAAACAGTTGTGGGGTTGATCTCCAAGGACGAAATGATCAAGATTCTGCAGACCTGATTTCTTTTTTCTTGTTGTTTTTTGTTTGTTAATTTCAATCTTTGTAATGGGAACAGACATTCACGAGATTCTGATGAATATGCTCACTACCTACAGACTGTGAAAAAGGAGTTCCTCAAAGAAAGTACAGGTTTCATGAAGAGTCTCTCCACATTATAATCTATATGCACTAGAAGGACACGGAGCTGTTCTTAGAACAAAACCCCTGAAGAAACTGTCTGCAAAGCGAAAAAAGAAAGTGAAAAGAGAATAGTGGTTCATCATATCTATTGCCAGATCGAGGTTGTTCGTAGTTGTTACACGTGTAACACACTGTAACACATGAGAAAATAACGCAACGATTGGACACTCTTTGATGCTAAAGATACTGTTTCTCATTTCTTTATGAAAATCTTAAAAGCGTCCACATTCATTGGAGGTGATGCAGCAGATTCACCTGTCACAGCCATTAGATCTGGATCACACACTGGATTCTGGTCAGGTCTTCAGATGGCACAAGAATGGACACATCTGGGAAGGAGTTGTCAATGAAGAATTTCTGCGGATTTCCCAAAATGATGTCATCTCCTGTAACTGTGATAAACAGTTTCTCTCTACCTATTTCAGGCTCGATGATGATTTAAATAAGATCCTCTCTTCAATCGACAGGGACGAACACATCCACAAGGCTATAACTGCTCTATATGGACTCAGATTGATCCGACAGGATCCCTGGGAGTGTCTCATCTCTTTTGTCTGCTCATCCTTCAACAATGTCCCGCGGATCAAACTGATCGTTGAGAATCTATGCAGAGAATTCGGAAAAAGACTTCAAAACTGGTATGCATTCCCCACTGCTGAAGTTCTGGCCGAGGCACCTCTAAAACAGTTAAGAAGGTGCGGCCTGGGGTACCGTGACAGATACATCCTGGAGACAGCCCAGATCGTTGCTTCAGGATTAAACCTTTCTGCATTGAAAGATCTTTCCTATGAAGAAGCGAAAGAAACTCTCTTGGAGTTACCCGGTGTGGGTCAGAAGGTGGCAGACTGCGTCTGTCTATTCTCTCTTGATAAATTGGAAGCATTCCCCTGCGATATAAACATTCAGAAATGTGTCAATCGCTTTTACGGTCCCTGCACGCGCATCAGTGCATTTGGTCAGAGCTATTTCGGAGAATATGCAGGGTATGCCAACCACTACCTATTTCACTACTACAGGCTATACAATCCGAGGTGATTAAATGGAGTTGATAGAAGGATTGAAAACCAGAAGGAGCATCAGGTCGTATCAGGAAAAGGAAGTACCTGATAGTACGATTGAAGAACTTCTCGATATTTCAAGATGGGCTCCCTCTGCATCCAATAACCAGCCCTGGAGGTTTGTCGTAGTCAAAGACAAGAAAAGAAAAGCACATTTACTTATAAATAGCTTGCGATTGCACTCGCAACTGT
>CAZFAR010000253.1:0-3908 GCA_964516825.1 uncultured Thermococci archaeon | reverse complement strand
TTGCCATCAGGACGAGGTTGCCCTTCTTCAAGAGCAGGCCAAGTACCTGGTTACTGGGAACATCTATCATAACAGCTGCTGCAGCAGTACTCATCACTTACTTAGGCGCTGGCAGCGCGCTCTTTGGATTTGTTAAGATGCCTCTACTAGTTTTAGCATTGATAGCAGGGGTTTTGATCGCCTATTTTGTGACTGTTGAGATCGCAAAGAGGCGTTTCTTCAAAAGAATGGAATTATGAGATTTCAATTTTACAGAAATCTGCATTTCTTGCTGGACTTTGTTACACGTGTAACATTCTCCTAGGTGCATTATGAGAAATTTCGACCAAAAAATAGCATTGCCCACTATGCTTACTTGTTACAGATTGACACTCTCTTCAGAAGGCAATTTCAATTCATAAAATCTGAGAACAGCCCATAAGAAAATTAAAGATTACAAAAGCTTAATAAATCTCAAGCTGCTAACCAGGAGGAGGAATGACCATGATGGGAAAACTATCTGAAAAAGTACTGGAAGCAGTCCTTGAGACCATACCCCTCGAGATTTCAGTACTGGACGAAAACGACAAAGTACTGGCATGGAACAAGCACGAAACACGGACATTCAAGAGACCACTCACAGTCATAGGCAGAGATGTGCGTGACTGCCATCCCAAAAAGAGTGTGCACAAGGTAGAGCAGATCCTGCGAGAAATGAAAGAAGGAACAAGAGACAAGGCCCAATTCTGGATTGATCTCAATATCGATGGCAACCCCAAGAAGATGCTCATCGAATACTATGCACTGAGACTGAATGGAGAATACGTTGGATGTCTGGAAGCGAGCCAAAACATTACTGAAATACAGACTTTGAAAGGTGAGAAAAGATTACTGGAGTGATCTCTGGGTTTGCTGTTCAAGAGAGATTAGAAATCTGAGTATTCCAGAAGGGAATTCAGATTGCAGCGCTCATGATGAGTGTTACACGTGTAACAAGAACGAGAATGAAACTGTAGTACTTCTATACTTCAGAGAAAAAAAAGACTCAAAAACTGCGGGAGTGAACAGCTTTCTACAGCCACTTCTTCCTCTTGAAATACACTATCATAATTAAAGAAATGCCTATCATGACCACCCACAGCACTGGATATCCCCACCTCTTTTCAAGTTCTGGCATGTACATGAAGTTCATCCCATAAACACCTGCCAGAAAGGTCAGAGGAATGAATATGGTGGCAATGATTGTCAGCACTTTCATGACTTCATTCATTCTGTTGCTCACACTGGACAGGTAGATATCAAGCATCTCTGATAACATATCCCTGAAGGTCTCAATAGTATCGATAACCTGTATCGTATGATCATATACATCTCTCAAATACATTTTCGTTGATCCTTTCACTAATTGTGATTCTTCCCTTTCCAGTCTGCTGACTACCTCCCGTAGAGGCCATACCGATTTCCGCAAGACCATCATCTCCCTCTTTAGCAGTTGAATGCTCTCCAGCGTTTCTGATGTGGGAGCAGCCAGCAAGAGCTCTTCTGTGTTCTCAATTTTCTCTCCAATTATCTCGAGGAGTGCAAAATAATTATCAACAACAGCATCCATCAATGCATAACACAGGTAGTCTGCCCCCATCTTTCGTATTCGCCCAATGCCGTTCCTGATCTGCCCTCTCACTCCATCAAAGACGTCTCCTTCTTTCTCCTGGAAAGAGACAAGAAAGTTCCTTCCGAGGATGAAACTGATCTGCTCAGAATTCACTTCATTGTCGTAGTAAAGCATTTTCAGAACAATGTACATGTGCTCTCCAAGATCATCCATTTTTGGACGCTGTTCCGTGTTTGCAATGTCCTCCTGTATCAAGGGATGCACGCCAAAATGCTCTCCGATTTTTTCTATGATGTCTACTTCATGAATGCCATCGATGTTGATCCAGGTCACTGCAGACCTGTCTGTTAAGGGGAGACATTCCTCAACAGTTTCAACTTCTTTCTCTTCGTAGTGAGCCTCATCATAATCCATTACAGTGATTTTCGCTTTGACAGCTTTTTTCTCCCCGATGTGCACTAGAGTTCCTGGTGGAAGACCAGACTTCTTTGACCTGTCTCTTACGAATCTGAACATTCTTTCACCTGTCTATTGAATTCCTTTAATTCTTCATTCTTTATTTCTTCGTTTCATTCCTTTCTCATTCCTTATTTTGAGTCTTTCTTATTTTCATTCTTTGATATTGTCCTGAAGGCTCTTCTGAGCATGATGTACTGATGGTCCGGGAATGCATCAGGATTTGCAGGCAATAACAGGATTGACTGAGAGGTGGCTACGTAATCTGATAATGTGTGCAAGAGCTTCAGAACAGTCTTGAAATCGTTCTGGACAACCAAATACTCTACTCCTTCGAGTATGACTACTGCAGGCTGAGCCCTTTTGATGAATTCTGCTACCAAATAGATCAGCTTTGGTATGTCCTGAGGTCCTACATGCTCTACCTGTCTGCGCTCTATCTCTGAGAGCCACATCATAGGTGTTCTCTCTAAAGCGTACTTTTCCCGTATTTTCCCAGGATGCATCCTGCAAATGCCGAATCCTTTGAACCCATGTTTTACCAGATCGGCAAACATGTCATAGGCCTTCTCCGGCCTCTCTTCTTCTATGAGGTAGACCTCCTGCAGCTCCAATCTGTATTTTAAAGGTGTTGATACCTGCTTTTCCACTTCAGGCTCTACTACCAGTCGGGTTTTCCCGATGAATTCTGCAATCTGATTTGCATACAATTCCAGCATGTCCACATCTTCAGTCTCAATAGGTTTCTGACTCCTTTTCCTGTCCGCGCCAAGAGCACCCAGAACTTCTGACTGGAAGAGTATGGGCACCCACACGAATTCTCTGGCCTCCCCTTCAAGATGTGCTTCCACTCTCGGATCTTGTGAACTATCCTTTACCAGGATGGGTCTCTTCTCTTTGACGCATTTTACTACAGCATACCTATCATCTGTCAATGGGATTCTTACCCTCAGAAACTTTTCCGACACATTGAGCTGACCCCTGCATTCGAGGATGCTGTCATTCTCATTTGAAAAGAAAACTGCTGCGCGATCGAACCCCAGTCCTTCTACAATTCCTCTCGTGATAATTTCAATCCCTTCTTTCCAGTTTGAGGTACTTCTCAGAGCATAGTTCGTTCTGAGCAGCGTTTCTGTACCTTTTGTTTTTTCCCGCACCTTCATTTCCAGTAAAAGTGCATACCGCTGCAGTTTTTCCTCAGCCTCCTTTTGCTCTGTAATATCTCTGGACACCGATATCACTGCAGTTATTTCTCCCTTTTCATCGCGAAGAGCAGATGCTTTCAACCATACAGGAAGCCTCCTCCCATCCTTCTTGATGGCCAGAATCTCTCCTTCCCATTCTCCCTTGGTAACGTTCTTCAAGATCTCCTGAAAGGTTACCTGTGAATTCTTCGAACTGAGAATGCTTGCCAATTCCCCTTCCAATTCTGATTTTGAGTATCCAAACATGATGCATGCAACAGGATTCACATAGGTGATCACACCTTTCCTGTCTGTAATGACCACAGCTTCCATGACATTCTCCACTACCCCTGCCAGAAACCTCAACTGCTCTTCCTGCTCTTTCCGTCTTGTGATGTCCCGCACAATGCCCTCAGTTCTCAAGAAGACTCCCTTCTTACTGTATATTGCCCTGGCATTGAGTTCTCCAATTTTAATCTCCCCCTCCTTTGTTACCAACCTTAACTGCAGCCCTATGGTCTTGTCTCTCTTTTTCTCTGCCAGTTCTCTGAAGGATCTGGATGCTTTTTCCACATCATCTTGATGTATCACCTTTGCGAAATGCTCTCCCAGGAGCTCATCTTTTGAGTATCCTAGAATCTGAGTCACTGCAGGGTTTATCTCTATGAAGTATCCCT
>CAZFAR010000252.1:0-4034 GCA_964516825.1 uncultured Thermococci archaeon | reverse complement strand
GTCGATGCCTCCGTAAAAACCTATAGGCTCAGTAGACACAATTGCCTCTCCTTCTGCCTTTCCCGGTGAAATCATCCTTCCCATCAGGTCACCTCCTTTATGAGGGACTCTGTATCGTTGAAAACTACCTTCTGTTTGCAGAAACCAGGCAGATATTGAGCTGCTTTACCAGAGTTGCAGCCAGTAGTCTCATATCCCATCCTCTCAATTGGGGACACTACCATGCACGTATCTGCAACCACTTTTCCGCCTGCTTTCTCTATAGTTTCAGTGTAGCCCATGCGATTGGCTGCTTCCTTCATCATCCTGGAAGTGCAGATCCATAAAGGCTTCCTGAGAGTTTTCCCCTCAACCAGTGAAGCTACATTCTGGATGTCCTTTAACGAGGCATGGGGACAGCCCGTGATGACAATATCTGGCTTTTCTCCTGAGTTAAGGGTTTTGTACGTGGCTTTGATATCATCATCAGTGACTGCAATCTTCTCTAGGCCTGTCATATTTTGGAGATGGGCTTCAGGCGTTAGATCCTCTGCGTGGTAAAGTGCAACAGCACCAGAAGCTGCCATGGCTGCACCTAACGCCTTTAAACTATCTGTAGTAGTCCAGGCGGGTAACCCTTTGAAATAAGGGATCTTGTCCTTTACTTCCTTGCCGACTTGCCAGCCCAGTGCACCGAAGTCCGAATCTCTTCTCATCTGGGTCCTCACATCTACCAGAAAGTGAGGGGCTCTGTTCTCTTCCAGGTGCAGGCCGTAATTTGGCGTCTTCCCCAGGAATGCAGCTGCCAGAGCACTGAAACTGCCTTCACGATTCGTCCTTGCAGATATGACCGAGTTCGCGAATGAGACAGCAGAAGATTCTGACCATGCGATGTGCTCTCTGAACCTCGGCAGGTTGCCTGCGAGATATGGAGTGCAGGTCGAGGTCACGACAATGCCCATGTCCTTGAAGGCGTTCATGATTCGCAGCTGATTTTGAGCAAAGTCTCTGGGGAATCCTATTCTCTCCCAATCCTCCAGATCCATGCCAGCAGGATTCAAGAAGGTCAGAACCTTCACTTTCGCACCCTTAGATGCTATATCCTCCAGAAATTCAGTCCCTGGATCACCTATAGACTTGTAAGAGACCCCTGCCACCTGAACAGATCCCACAGGTATCATCCTGTCTGCTCCGTAGATATCGCCTAGGCTCACCAGCAGTCTCATCAATCTCTCCAGTACGGGGCCTTGCTCTCCACTTAGTACAGATTCTTCTTCCTTTGTCAGATACATTTCACCAACTCCTTACAGTTATCGACGATCATTTCTATTTCATCCTTCGAAGCATTCTCAATATGAATACCACCAACTGCAACAGCAGTCACACTGTACTTTCTGCATGCTTCTTCTGCTATGGGTTTTAAAATCACGTAGTCATAGTGGCTTCCCAGTCTCACTGTCTTGGCTTCTCCTCCAGGTTCCACAACAACTACGCCCCCTATGTGAGGCTTCTCACCCCCACCAAGAATTAGGAGTCTGTCTTCACCAATTCTCTCTTGTATCAACCAGACCTTGTATCTCCCTTCACCAGAGGTAATCATTGATATCTACATCCGTGTACTTCACCTTCTCGTAACTTGTCAGATCGACACCGGGCGGTATCGTGGCATCTACTCCCACCTTCGTGGTCAGAGTCTTCTTGCCTGAATGGTCTCCACTCGGATCGAGAGAAGAACCAGGCTGGCCTGTCTTGATGACCAGATCTTTATGACCCTGGAATCTCGTGGCTATAGCCCATTCTACAGCCACAGCATCATAGATATCCACATCATTGTCCACAATTACTACATGTTTCAGAGAACCATGCCCCTTGAAAGCTGCCTCGATAGCTTTCTTTCCGTCGTCAGGTTCCTTTTTCTCTATCTGGACGATACCGTGGAGCCATGAGCCTCCACCAATTGTGATCAGAACGTTCTTGCATTTGACTACTTTGGATACTTCGTCATAGATCGTAGGCTCCTTGGGCATACCCATGAGAATCTTATGCTCCATTCTTCCAGGAATGAGTACCTGCCATAGAGCATCCCTTCTGTGGGTGATGCAGTCTATTACAAAGACAGGTTCCTGCCTTTCGAAATCTCTCGTTTCTGTCAAATCCACGAATGGTCCTTCGCGATCAACATCACGGGTTATTCTCCCTTCCAGAACGAATTCAGACTCAGCAGGTACCTCGAGATCCTTGGTTACACATTTTGTTAATTCTGTCTCGTCCAGTGCATTGGCTATGGACAACTCGTCAACTCCTGGAGGTGGACCCAGAGAAGCTGCCACCATTACAGGAACAGAATTTCCAACACAGATTGCCATCTCCAGATCTCCCTGGGTTTTATCATAGGTCGTCCGGGTCTGCCTCTTTGGAATGAGCCTGGCAGTGCATTTGTTCTTTCCGATCTGCATGATTCTGTGATAGCATGCATTCCTTCCCGTTTCAGGGTCCTTGATTACAGCTACTGTAGCAGTTCCGTATCTCCCTCCATCCCCTGGAACATGCAGCAACATGGGGATCTTGTCCAGGTCGACTGCATCGCCTTTCAGAATGACATCCTGACAGGGAGCTTTAGAAACCATTTCAGGCTCTTTCGGATTCCTGAGTGCATCTACTAACCGGGCCAATAGTTTCTCTTTTGTGATTCCGAGAGCCATCGCAATGATGTCCCTATTTGAGGTTATGCCGCCGAATACAGGGAATTCGAAGCCTTTGACCTTCTCAAATATTGTAGGCCTCTCCCCTGTTGTGTTCATGATATTTGCCACCTCATACTCGTGGCTCACTTCCTTCTTTATCCGCAGTAACTCCCCTTGTTGTTCAAGGGTACTTAGAAACTCTCTCAGATTCATACAATCACCTCAGACTCCTATTGTCGTTCTCAAGACCGAGAAGCCTTTTTTCTCAATTGCTTCCGCCACCTTCTCCTGAAGTGCTTTCCCTGGTGTCAAGGCTACCATGTAACCTCCGAGGCCACCGCCAGTCATCTTGGCTCCCGCAGCACCTGCAATCCGTGCTGTCTCCACCAAGAAGTCAAGATCATCATTTGATACCTCAATCTGCTGGAGAAGTCCATGATTGCTGTTCATGAGCTTTCCAATCTCAGAAATATTATTGTTTTCTAAAGCACTTCTTGCACTGTAAACCAGTTCGCGCGCTTGAGCAAATATCTTGCCATACTTTTCAGGGAACTTCTCTTTTCTCTCTCTTACTCCTGCCACTGCTGCCTTGGTATCGGCTACCTTTCCAGTGTTGCCCATGACAATCTCTACAGGCTGCTTCATCTTTATGGGATCAAATATGTTCTTTTCGCCTCTCTCGAACCACAGGAGACCACCGAAAGTAGAAGCAGTATTATCAACACCAGAGGGAGTCCCATGATATCCTTTCTCACCTTCGTAAGCTACCTCATTTATCCTCTCATCGGAGAGGCCTTTCCCAAAAAGCGCATTCAGTGCCCTCGCAATGGCTGTGCAGGAGGCTGCTGATGCTCCGACACCTGAAGCTGCCAACAGGTTTCCACCCAAGGTGATTCTGATATTTTCTTCAGAACTGATACTCATTGAGTCCAGAATCCTCTTTAGAGAGTCCTTCTGCTGCTCTAGCTTCTCCTCTTTGTACCCTGGAGTGGCAGGCCTATCATCGATGAGCTGAACGCCACCAGATTCTGTCCTTTCTGCTTTAGCTGTTGTCACGTCGCCTATAGCTGAGACTATGGAGGGTATGCCGTACACTACAAAGTGCTCATTGAAGAGTATGCACTTTCCGTAACCTTTACCTTCTGCCATGCTGTCACCTCAATTTCTCACTTCAAGAGAGTGTTCATACCGATTATGAACAGCCGTATTTAAAAGTTGTGGAAACTGGCTTCGTCAAATGTCGGATATATTTCTTATATAGTTTCATTACCGACAAGGTTAGGCGTAAAGTTTAAATAGATTAGAGACACAGATTTGGCAAATAGCACGGGAATACCAGGGATGGTAAGACTGATTCAGTGTCTCGACATG
>CAZFAR010000251.1:0-4046 GCA_964516825.1 uncultured Thermococci archaeon | reverse complement strand
GGTGAAAGATCCGTGCCGAAAGGTATTTATAGCTTAGGGACATAGCCTATACATCAGTCCATATACAATATGGACATACACTGCTATGTCCAAGTACTATATTAAGCTTGGGATGAGTTAAATGAGCAAACTTACGAGAAGGGAAAAACTGAGAAGATATCATGCAATATATGATAAAATATACATTAATCCACGTATCCATGTCCATGAGATTTCAAAGAGTCTAAAACTGGCAAGAAATACTGTTTCAAGTTATTTGGAGCGCATGTATGATTCAGAAATTCTTTTTGGCCCAGAATTGAGGTTGAAATACTACCCTGAACTGAACGAGTACATGCATCTTGCCAAATTTGACGACCCCTATGCCGCTTTCGACGAATTGCAGAGGGACCCGGAAGTGATGTACTGCAGTCTGTTTGTCGGGGACTGGAATCTGATGATAATGTGCGGTAAAGACTACGATGTGTCAGGAATAACTGGATTTGAGGATCTGCTGTTCAAGGGGGAGCGACTTGATAACACAACGCCAAGAATCAGTCTGAAAGACTGGAAGGCTGCTTTTCAAATAATGAAAGGTGTAGTATCTGAATTTGATGCTGAAGAAATGCAGGAGACAGAACTTCTCTCCAATGGACCACCGCCGTGGGATGAAGAAGAATGGAAACTTTTCTACGAGTACAAGTATAATTTTCGCAAGAAGGTTACTCCAGTTTTAAGAAAACATCTCATCTCTTCAGACAAATTCTATCGATGGTTAGACACCCTTCCCCTTCATACCAATGTCAATTTGAGATTCTATCCAGATGGATACGAGAACTACACCCATTTCACATTTTTCTTCAAGACTGAATTTCCGAAAGCAGTGATCTCATTGTTCTCAAATCTACCCACAAGCCCTACTTGTATAAAGGTCAGAGGAGGCGCTATCATTATGGTTGACATCAAGTCTGATACAACATTTCCTGAACTCTCTGCCACTATTTACAGAATGAGACGCAGTGGAATGATAGAGAGTTTCAACCAGGCTATTGGGTTATTCAGCTACATTGAAGCTGAAGAAGGTTATGCCCAGATGAAGTAGTACAGAGACAAACAAAGAGCAATACAGAGATAAACAAGGTAATACAAATAGAGATAAACACGTACCACTCCTCTGGAGAAACGCGTTCATCTACCACTTCCTACCTAGATAAATTTCTATAATACCCTCGGTGTATGAACCCTTAACCTGGGTTACCGGGGCCTCCGATGATCTTCTTTATGCAGTCCATCTTCTTCACCTACTTTACTTTGTCACTGCTTACATTTGAGGTTTTCTATTATATATGGTTTTCTATCACAAGAGGCATTTTTTTTGTGATAATCACAATTTGGAATGGGTAATCAGTGGCCTCGACAATCCAATTTGGAAATGTAAGCTTTCACACGCATAAAGGTCAATGAGCTCTATGTCTTGAATCAAACCAACCTATCATTTCAAACTACACAATATCAGTCATGTTACACGTGTAACATAAAATATTGAAGGAGCAGACAGCCTCTTTGTCCCAAAAGGCTTTAAAATCCAACTCACAAGAGAGTTTCATGAAAAAGATCATAGTCCACGGAGGAGCTGGAGACTTCTCAAGATCTGATCATGCTATTACTGAATACAGAAAGGGAGTAGAAGAAGCGGCCATGACAGGTTATGAAGCGTTGGAAAACGGAAATGCCCTGGATGCTGTTGTAGAAGCTGTCTGCTGTCTGGAGGACAATCCCCTGTTCAATGCAGGTACAGGTTCAGTCCTGAATATAGAAGGGGATACAGAAGCTGACGCCATGGTCATGTTCAGAGGGAGCATAGGTGCAGTAGGCGCTCTGAAAAGAATCAGAAACCCAGTAAAGGTGGCCCGCCTCGTCATGGAGAAAACAGATCACGTCTTCCTGGTTGGCGAGGGTGCCCACACATTTGCCAGAATGTTTTTTGATGAGTATGATCCTGTGACTGAAGAGAGAAGGAAGAAATTTGAAGAGCTGAAAACAAAATTTCTGGAAGGAGATACAAGATGGAAAAAAAATTTTGCCCTCCTCGAAAACTATGGAACAGTGGGAGCTGTAGCTTTCAATGGTGAATTGGCTGCTGCTACATCCACGGGAGGAATCTGGCTGAAAATGAAAGGAAGAGTGGGCGACACTCCTTTAGTGGGATGCGGAACCTATTGCGGAGAAAAAGCTGGAATCTCTGCCACAGGCATTGGAGAAAACATCATGAGGTCAGTGTTTGCAAAATCTGTTCACGATCTTCTGCCAAATTTCACCCTCCAGAAAGCTTTAGAAGAAGCACTTCATCATTCACCCGAAACAGGAGCTATTGGCATCGATTCCCACGGGAATACAGAGTACGCCTTCAACACCAAAGCAATGGCATGGGCTTTCTGTGATCAGGGGGAAGTTAAAAGCTTTGAGGTAGAATCATGAACCTCAAGACATTAGATCAGGAGATCCACTCATACCTATCTCCAGGCAGCCAGAAGTTCTATGAATGGCTGCTCACCCTGGCCCCCTATTTGAATGCTGCAAACCAGATGGTTATCGTTCGCATGAACTACAATGACCATGGACTGATCCATTCCAAGATCGTTACCAGAAATGCTCTACAGATCCTGGACATTCTCAAGGAAAAGGTCCCTCCCAGTATTATAAGAGAAAACCTGGGAGATTACACAGAGGTCCAGTTAGTCGTGATGGCAGGAGCGTTCCTCCATGACATAGGAAACCTGGTGCACAGAAAAGAGCATACTCTGCACAGCTGCTATTTGGCATCGCAGTTTCTGCTGCCAGTGCTTCCAGAGTACACTGCTCATCCTGCCCAGATTCTGTCAGAAATTCTCCACTGCATCTACTCCCATCACGAGGATGCGCAATGCCTGACCACGGAGGCAGGAATCGTGGCAGTGGCAGATGGCTGCGACATGGCTCAAGGGAGAGCCAGAATACCCTATCAGAGAGGAAAGATTGACATTCATTCTGTGTCAGCCCTCTCAATCAGAGAAGTAATTATCGGACGAGGAGAGGAAAGACCCTTGAGAATTGAGATCCACATGGACAGCCAGGCTGGAATATTCCAGATCCAGGAAATCCTGGGACAGAAGCTGAAAACCTCAGGGCTGACAGACCACATAGAAGTCATAGGTATTTACAGGGAAAAACATCTCCCCATTACAATATAATGTCATTTGCACCTTTCAATCCATTCTATTCTGTAGAACCAAGAATGTTACACGTGTAACGTAACAGAAACAGGACTACAGTATTCAAAAAGAAAAAAAAGAATGGGAATTAGCCAAAGATTCGCTTCTGTGCCAGCCGAACATCTTCAGCTTTAACTGTTTTCCTTCCTGCGTGATTTGCCAGCGTTATGGCTTCGCGCGCAACTTCGATGGCAATTTCCTGAAGGTGAGTTGCCAGTTCCTTGGCTGCACCTTCAGACACTCGGTGAGCACCTGCCTTTCTAATCAAGCTATCCACAGATGCTAGTGGTAACGCCATTTTGATACCTCCTTTTTGGTTGGCATTTCGCCTGCCTTTGTATTGGCATTAATGGCTTCAAAAGCCACCTTTTATTAGAAAAGTCCACCTTTATAAGTCTTTCGGTAAAACCACTCCAAGGTGGGTGCAATTGGAAGGCTTTTCCTTTGTGGAGGGACAAAACTCCGCAAGCTCCAACGAGACTGCTATTCAGTCGTTCTGGGGGACAAGTCATTGATCAATGTCTCAAGATCTCTTCCACTGATAGACACAGTGATGGGATCCAGGGGACACTCTCTCGAAAAGTTCACCTTCCCCATGTAAGCAGCTTGCTTGTTCAGATAGAATGTCAGTTCATCTCTCCTGAGAGACTGCCTTAAAATGGTGTTTGCAGTATCCCGAATTCTCTGCATCTGTAAGAGTAGCCTGAAATGGGCTAAAGATTCCGGGCCTGCAGATGTTCCTCTCAATGAATTTTCTGAAAGGCTGAATTCCACAGAAGGGAACAGATTTTTCAGGGCCTTTTCCACCTTTGTTTC